>CAIYTJ010000027.1 GCA_903929065.1 uncultured Bacteroidales bacterium
CAGGAATCCGGATGACTCCATAATCTGTTTTCAATACTGTGGTAGTGTTTAAATTATTTGGACCTGTTGTTTTTGTACTGTCAGTTAGTTGTTTCGCATTAGTAAAACTTGAAAATAATAATGCAAGTAAAATGATTGTTAATTTGATGTGTTTCATCGTGTTCATCTTGATTAATTATGTAATGTGTCTAATTTGGCAGCTACTCTGCACTCATTTATTCTGAAGATTTTATAATTGATTTAACAAAAGGGGCGTTAGCCCTAATATCTTCGTAGAACAGACATCGAATACTAACAAAGGGGCGTTAGCCCTGACATCTTTCTTGTAAATAAAAATGATTGGTGTGAAATTTCAAATTGATAATTCCACACAAATTCTGTAATTGATAGTTGTTGCGACAAAAAGATGTCAGGGCTAACGCCCATAGCCGTCAACCTAAATGCATATATATTTAAATATCAACGACTTACGATATGCGCGGGCATAATTTTTTAACCCGTCTTGTTTCAGGACGGATTTTCGCTTTGTTTTTTGCTTCATTTCAATGACCTCTTTTTGATGTTATTCTTTTGTTTTTGACTATACAAATATACATATAATTATTTGAATATCAAAGAAATAAGTAGAATATATCTTCAAAATTTACTCGGTCTTTTCTCTTTTCTTGCCAGTGTTTGCTCGACAAGTTATGAAATAGTTTTTTGACTTGATTTATCATTGACCCTTTGCTGATGGTTCTTGATAAATTCAAAATTATTTTTTTGTATAATATGGTTTTTAAGCATTTATCAATGCTTAGGATTTTCTTACTTTGTTGATACTGTAGTTTTCGAGCTATAGAGACAATCTCTACCGTTAAAATTATATATAAAAGCTTGGCATATATCAAACATTTGAAGCGTTCGTACTTCATTTTTTGCACTTTTTCGATGCCCAATTTCGATTTCCAATGTTTAAACATCAGTTCGATTTGCCATCGTAAGCGATAAAGTGTATAAAGATTTTTTGTGGGTATTGTTTCTATCGGTATGTTTGTAATCATTAATGTAAATCTAGCCCGTATACGTGAATTATCACTTATGGACTTACCTTTGCGCTTTGCTGTTTTAATTAAGCTTGCAATTCGTTTTTGGTATATATCATCCGAAACTAATTCTATTATTAATGTTGTTTGGATTGGGTTCTCTTTTCCCATTGTCACCCCCATTCTAATCATTTTTTGATTAGTTTGTTTCATCTGTTCGTAAATAGTCTTAAAACAAATTTCTTTGTTCTCTTTTTCAAATGATACATTTGTGTTTGCGCGCGAAATGTAGAAAGCACCTTGTTGGTCGATATACTGAAATGAATTGATTTTAAAATATCCCAAATCACGTACAATGAGCTCTCCTTGAGAGATTTCCTCTGATTCTTGGACGGCTTCGGTTACATCCGGAACATTAGCCGATGTAAGATTGAAGTACGTAAATTTCAATGTTTTAAGGTCAAACTCGTATTGTATGCAAATGGCTGCCTCGGAGGTACAAATACCTCCAAAACCCTTAAAATATTCACTTAACTGTTTTGGCAAATCG
>CAIYTJ010000028.1 GCA_903929065.1 uncultured Bacteroidales bacterium
AATGCAGTAGTTATTAATTTTTTTATTACCATTTATTGTTTCTTTGATCTTTTGAAATTTAAATGTAGTTGAGGGATCTCCTGAATAAAATGGATACCGGCATTACGATACAGTGGGAAGATGCAATTTCCCAGTTATAGGTTGTTTTTAGAAGGTGAGGTTTTTAATTCGTTCCATTGCCTGAATTACATTCTCCCGATCAGCAAAGGCTGAAAAGCGAAAATAACCTTCGCCTGATGGACCAAATCCTGATCCGGGAGTACCAACTACATGACTATCATTAAGTAATTTATCGAAGAATTCCCATGAGGTTAGGTTGTTTTTTGTCTTAACCCATACATAGGGTGCATTTATCCCTCCAAAAACAGTATAACCTGATTCTGTGAGACTTTCTCTGATTAATCGTGCATTCTCCAGATAATAACGAATAAGCGCTTTTACCTCTTTTTTACCTTCTTCAGAATAGACTGCGGCAGCTGCTTTTTGTACCGGATAGGATACCCCGTTGAATTTGGTAGTATGACGTCTCATCCAGAGCGGTTTAACAGCAACAGAAGTTCCTTGCTGATCGTAGGCAACAAGCTCATTCGGAATTACGGTAAAAGCACATCTGGTACCGGTGAAACCCGCTGTTTTTGAAAAGCTCCTGAATTCAATCGCAACATTTTTTGCCCCCTCTATCTCGAAGATGGAATGTGGAATGGACTCATCTGTTATATAAGCCTCATAGGCTGCATCATAAAGAATTATGCTCTTGTTGGCAATGGCATAGTCAACCCATTTTTTCAGAACCTCTCTGGTGGCGACAGTTCCTGTCGGATTATTCGGGAAGCATAAAAAAATCAGATCGGGCCTTGTACCCGGTAACTCAGGAATGAATCCATTTGCCTCATTACATGTCATATAAACGATATTGTCGAAATAACCGTTCGCCTGGCAAACTCCGGTTTTTCCTGACATAACCGTGGTATCTGCATAGACAGGGTATACCGGATCACAAATTGCAATAATATTTTCATTCCCAAATATTTCCTGAATGTTACCAGTATCACATTTCGAACCGTCAGATACAAAAATTTCGTCTGAAGAAATGGCTATCCCGTGAAGCTGATAATCGTTTATTGCAATCGCTTCGCGCAGAAAATCATAACCTTGCTCAGGACCGTATCCTTTAAAAGTCTCTTTGTTTCCCATCTCCGCTACTCCATCATGAAAAGCTTTCAGAATTGCAGGGGTTAATGGTTGTGTAACATCCCCGATTCCCATTCTGATAATGTGACTGTCGGGATTTGCAGCTGCAAATTCTCTTACTCTACGACCAATTTCCGGAAATAAATATCCGGCTTTTAATTTTAAGTAGTTTTCGTTTATATATGCCATTAAATTGTTTTATAGTTATTTGTACTCTTGGAGCTCCCTTTTGGGGACGACAAAGATACGAAATATATTTTTTTGTTTTTTCGGAAAAAACTTTGATACAGGATGATTTTAAAGGGACTCGGACTGTTGACCATTAACTAATTAACATTTTCGTGGAATATTTCATTTTATTTCGGTTTTAAAACTCTTATCAAGCGTAGTTTTAATAATTTTGTCACTGTAATAAGTATCAGAATCTGACATATAAACTATTATAGATGAAGG
>CAIYTJ010000029.1 GCA_903929065.1 uncultured Bacteroidales bacterium
CACTTTACGCGGAATATCCATTTACCGGGGTGCATCAATTATTTTAGAAAATTGTTATGTTGTTGGCAGTACAATTCCTGTGAAAATATTAGATTGTTATAATAGTGATTATATAGATCCAGGCGGGATGTCCACTGATAAAAAGCTAGTAAATAAATAACGCTGAAAATAAATACAACTTGAAAAAGATAACATCAATAATATTCATCGGGTGCATTTTGTTTTGTCAGAATGTAAAAGCGCAATGTCTTGAAAAGACACAAGATGAATGGAAAGGTTATTTTAAGGAACACATTAGTGAACTTGATCCAATTGAGGGAATGTGGAGTAGTAATTGGCATGGTGTAATATCTTTTACTGATGGTGAAAAAGATATGGTTATGGATGACCATAATGATTGTATTATTATTAAAAACGGCGAATATTATTATAAATGCCGTGTATCAAAAGAAACCGGAGTTACTATTCCATGTGCCCTAAAATGAATTAACGGACATCATTCTGTATCAATTGATAAGTACCAAAAAACTGCTATAACTGGTGTTTATGTGTACATTAGCTATTCTAAATTGGACGATAAAGATGAGCTTACAGATAATGCAAACGCAGTATTAAACGATAATATTCTTAAATACAAAACGTCTACAGAAGATCAATCTGGATCTATGCATAACTATTATCAGTTGTTGAAGATTTTCCCAACAAATGAAGATACAAAAGTTTTGCAGCCTTCTTCTGGTACTGGCTTTGCTTTAACGTCAAATGGCTACATCGTTACCAATTACCATGTAGTGAATGGAGCTAAGACTATAACAGTAAAAGGCATTAATGGTAATTTTCAGAAAGCGTATGATGCTAAGGTTGTAACGGTAGATAAAAACAATGACCTAGCGATTATACAAGTTGATGATCCTGCATTTAAAAGTCTTGGTAAAATCCCTTATGTAGTGTCAAGTAAAACTTCTGATGCAGGCAGTTCAATTTTTGTACTTGGTTATCCTCTACGTGCCAGCATGGGAGATGAAATAAAGCTCACCAATGGCATTATAAGTTCTAAGTCAGGGTATCAGGGTGATGTAACTACATACCAAATTTCAGCACCTCTACAGCCCGGTAATAGTGGTGGCCCCATGTTTGATAGCAAGGGCAATCTTATTGGAGTAGTTAACGCAAAACTTACCGGCGCAGAGAATGCCTCCTATGCAATCAAGACATCTTATTTACTGAACCTGATAGAGACATTAGCAACCGTTCAAAAACTGCAAACAGTAAATGCCCTTGGAGGTAAACAATTGCCAGAGCAGGTTAAGGCAGTAAAGAATTTTACTTACATTATAGAGGTAAAGTGAGGTAAATACAGAGATAAAAACAGGCGTTTACGTTCATTCAATATCTTGTACTGGTATATTCCCATCTTTGCATATAGCTATTATACTTATAATAGCCAACTTGGTTACTGTTTGCATCATAGACATCATATCGTTGAAGATACTCGTTCCATTTTTTATAGCCTTGTTGATTACCATTGTTGTCGTAGCTTTCTTTCCGGTTTAAATAACTATTGTTTTTTTGATACCCTTGTTGATTTCCATTTTGGTCATAAGTATCCTGTCTATCAAGGTAGCTATTATTCTTTACATATTTTACCATGTTCCCGTATGAATCAAAATACTCCGTACGATCAAGGTATGTATTCACTTTAGCATAACCCACCATATTGCCATAAGAATCATAAAACTCGGTTCGGTTCAGGTAGTTGTTATACTTCTGAATATAATTCTGTGCATTGGACGATAACGACAATATTATCAAGGCAAAAATGAAAAGGAGCTTTTTCATGAGTAGTATTTTTATAAACCTACAAAAACATTCAATGAAAACAAAAGAAGTATGGCCATTAATTTCCCATTCCATGCTCCAGGTACCAACCACGCCACACCGGGCGGCACCTGGAGTGCTGCCAAGGGTGCAAATACCACCACCATCAGGTGTTACTGAAATTACCGGCAGAGCATTGTATAAATCTAAAAAACAATATTGTTTTTCATTTAGTTCAGCATATGCCATTGCTCTATGATAGTATGCATCTGCCAAACTGGAATTAATTTCTAATGCTTTATTGAAATCAGATATTGCTTCTTTGTATAGTTCCATTGAGGATAGTACTATTCCTCTGTAAATGTATATTCAAGGATCTTGGGGATCGACAGATATTGCTTTTGTAAAGTCATTAATTGCCCCTTTGTATACTTTCAAGTATTGTTTTGTTAAACCTCTATTGCAATAAGTAATAGCTTTAAATTGTTCATTAGCAATAGTGACTGCAATATCATAGTCGTCCAATGCGCCAAAATGATCTTTGAGAACATTTCTCACCATCGCTCTGTTGTTACGAGCTTCCAATGAATTGGGATTAATTCTTATTGCACTACTGTTGTCTGATAATGCACCCTGAAAATCTCTGAGATTAAACTTTAAACTTGCCCTATGTACATACGTCGTCACATGATTAGGATTTATTTCTAATGCATTATCAAAATCTGACATTGCACCTTCAAAGTCTTTTAACTGAACCTTTGTGCTAGCTCTATGCAAGAATGCCTCATCATAACGAGAGTTAACTTCAATTGCTTTATTGAAGTCGCTCAAGGCTTTCTCGTATTCATGAATTTGAAGAAATGTTACACCTCTTAAATCATACCCATATTCATCATCTGGATATTTCGAGATTAATATTGAAAAATCTTCAATGGCACCATGCCAATCTTTGACTAAAAACTTAGCATATGCACTGATATAATGTTCGTCATCTTGCATTGAGTGAATTATTTATCGGTGATTAAATATCGGACTTACGTGACTTTTTTTATACTAATACTACCATTATTTTATAAAGAATTTTACCATCGAGCAAATTTACTTCCTTTCTACAGACATGAAGTTATCGACACCAATCGTAATACCTTCCATTTACCAATATCGCTACTACGTTCATATTTAAACAAATCAACCGCACTTCTCCAGAC
>CAIYTJ010000030.1 GCA_903929065.1 uncultured Bacteroidales bacterium
CCGGCTTTCATCATGTCGGCAGGGAAAAGATTGGAGCCCATGCCCACACACGTTACGCCCGCATCGAACCAGCTTTTCAGATTGGCTTCTTCGGGTTTCACACCGCCGGTCACCATCAGGTTCGACCATGGCATTGGAGCTTTCAGTCCTTTTACAAAGCCTGTTCCCAACACATCGCCCGGGAAAACCTTGCAAATATCACAGCCGGCTTCCTGTGCAAAACCAACTTCCGAAACTGAACCACAGCCCGGTGCATAAGGTACTAGCCGGCGGTTAGCAATTTTAGCCACTTCCGGGTTAAATAGCGGTCCAACAATAAAGTTAGCACCCAACTGAATATAAAGTGCAGCGGTCGGAGCATCAACGATAGAACCAATACCCATAATCATTTCAGGGCATTCTTTGGCAGCATATTTTACCAGTTCGCCAAACACTTCGTGTGCAAAGTCACCACGATTGGTGAATTCGAATGCACGCACGCCACCTTCGTAGCACGCTTTTACCACTTTTTTTGATATCTCAATATCGCTGTTATAAAATACCGGAACCATGCCGGATTCTTTCATAGCAGTCATTACCTGAATCTTACTGAATCTCATTTTAATGTACAATTTAAAGATTTACAATTTACAATTGGAATTAGGATCTACATGCAAATTGATGAATACGATTATTTATTTATAATTTACGATTTAAAGATTTACAATTGAATTTAGATATATTTGAAAATTTATTTCTTGCAGCCAATTGTAAATTGTACATCTTTAAATTGTAAATCACGATTGGTTCAAATTATTCTTTTTAGTGATAAGTGATTGTGTTATTATTGCCAAAAGTTCTTTAGTTTCTTTTTTTAGTTCCAAGAGAAGTTCTGGTTTAATTAATTCTGCGTCGGATATGACTTCAATCCAGTATTCAGTTTCATCGAGTTCTTCTTCAACAATTTTCAGTTTATTGATAAAATCTTTGTCAGATTTGGCTCTACAGGCAGCTCTGTAATTTGCGCCTGGAGATGTTCCTGAACGAACAATTTGTGCTCCGATTGCCTTTCCAGAAATGGTATTAGGCAATTTATCAACCATTTTAATTATTCTACAAGAGAACTTCCTGAATCTTTGTTTTAATTCATCCGAAGTCATATTGATTTACAATTTACGATTTAAAGATTTACAATTGGATATGGATTTTTATTACAATAATTTTCTGATCTACAATTTACTTCTTGAAACAAATTGTAAATTGTACATTTTTAAATTGTACATAAAGAAACTGTACATTCTTTTACCGTTGCACTCGTCCACTTGAATCACCACCGCTCAATGCTTCCACTTCTTCAATGGAAACCAGGTTGAAGTCGCCGTTTACAGTATGTTTCAGAGCAGATGCGGCCACTGCAAATTCAAGAGCTTCGCCTTGATTTGGTTTGGTCAACAAACCGTGAATAACACCACCGGAGAATGAATCACCGCCACCAACGCGGTCGATAATCGGATCAATATCATATCGTTTTGACATATAGAATTCTTTACCATCGTAAATCATAGCTTTCCAACCATTGTGAGTGGCTGAGAATGATTCGCGCAGGGTTGAAATCACATATTTGAAGTCAAATTCCTTAGCCATTTGAGTAAAAATGCCTTTATAACCCTCTGCATCGGTATGTCCGCCTTCTACATCTGAATCAGGTTTAAAACCTAAGCAGAGTTCAGCATCTTCTTCATTACCAATACATACATCAACATATTGCATCAACGGACGCATAATTGATTGCGCTTTTTCTTTTGTCCAGAGTTTTTTGCGGAAGTTTAAATCAACCGAAACAGTAACGCCATTACGTTTTGCTGCTTCGCAGGCTAATTTTGTCAATTCAGCTGCAGAGTCTGAAATGGCAGGAGTAATTCCCGACCAGTGGAACCAGTCTGCACCTTTCATGATCGTATCAAAATCGAAATCTGAAGCAGTTGCTTCTGCAATAGAAGAATGGGCGCGGTCATAAATAACCTTGCTGGGACGCATGGATGCACCGGTTTCGAGGTAGTAAATACCAACGCGATCGCCTCCACGGGCAATAAAGTCTGTTTTCACACCATATTGACGTAATGCATTTACAGCCGATTGTCCGATTTCGTGTTTGGGTAATTTGGATACAAAGTAGGCATCGTGGCCATAGTTTGCACAGCTCACCGCTACATTTGCTTCTCCACCGCCATAAACTACATCAAATACATCCGATTGAACAAAACGTGTGTTTCCCGGAGTTGACAATCGGAGCATAATTTCTCCTAAAGTTACAATCTTTTTACTCATTTTTAATCCTTAATTACTGTTTTTAATTGGTTGTTTTAATTGGTTGACCAAAAGTACAGCTTTATTTTAAATTATACAACAAAAATAGTACTTTTAAATAATCTATTTGTTCAATAATTGACATTTTGCGTGAACTAATTGATTGAAATTGAATAATTATCCACAAAAGCAACGAAAAGAACTAAATAAACTTTTCGTACAAGTTGTTCCGGTTTATTCTCAGAAGTTGAAGAAATTCTTTGCGTTATTATAGCTGATATCTTCCACCATTTTACCAATAAATTCCATTTCCTGATGTGGCAACAAACCGTTTTCCACATCATTACCAATCAGATTACACAAGGTACGACGGAAATACTCATGACGCGGGTAGGAGAGGAAGCTGCGCGAATCGGTCAACATACCCACAAACCGACTCAGCAAACCAAGTACCGAAAGCGAATTCATTTGTTTTTCCATACCGTCTTTCTGATCGAGGAACCACCAGCCCGAACCAAACTGAATTTTTCCGGCAACAGTTCCGTCCTGGAAATTGCCAATCATAGTGGCAATCATTTCGTTGTCGGCAGGATTCAGATTATAGAGAATGGTTTTAGTAAGTTTATTTTGCGAATCCAACCGGTTCAGGAATTTAGATAAAGCCTTAGCTGTATTAAATGTACCGATTGAATCAAAGCCGGTATCCGGTCCTAATTGATTGAACAAACGCGTATTATTGTTGCGAATGGTGCCATAGTGGAATTGTTGTGTCCAGCCTTTTTCCCAGTCCATTTCAGCAAAAATAACCATCATGGCCGATTTGAATTTCAATACTTCGCTGTGCGTAAGTTCTTGTCCGCCATATACTTTGTTGAATATAGATTTGATTTCAGCTTCGGTGTAATCTTCGGCATAAAATTCTTCGATACCGTGATCGGACAGCTTACAGCCTTGTTCCGCAAAGAAATCCTGACGTTTGCGAAGAGCCAGAATCATATCGTCGAAGCTAGAAATGGTTATGCCTGAAATTTTTTCCAATTGTCCCACGTAGGTGCGGAAATTTGCGGAACTTTCCACAGCCATAGCTTTATCCGGACGCCAGGTTGGCAACATTTTCACTTCAAAACCATCCTGACGGGTTTTAATATGATGTTCCAGCGTATCAATCGGATCGTCGGTAGTACAAACCGCTTCTAC
>CAIYTJ010000031.1 GCA_903929065.1 uncultured Bacteroidales bacterium
CACTATTTACTATAAACTATAAACTATTTACTATAAACTATTAACTATGAGCTATAAACCATTTACTATGAACTATAAACTATTAACTATAAACTATAAACTATAAACTATGAACTATAAACTATGAACTATAAACTATAAACTATAAACTATAAACTATAAACTATAAACTATAAACTATAAACTATAAACTATCAACTATTTTCTCTGAACTATCAACTGAATCAACTCCCTCAAACCTAACCACCAACGATAAGGATAAAATAAAAGAACCAGAGTTGGGCTTTCAATTTTATATTTATAAATCATATACAACTTCGGAGGAACTATGATATTATACAGGTAACTAATTTTTCTTTTAAAGGGTTTAATACGAATCAATGTATTCAGATGGCTCTGATCCTGATTATAATAACCTTTGTATCCCTTCAGGTATTTTATAAATAATTTCCTGTAATCATTTTTAAGTAAGTGTTTATTTTCATTGTATATATCATCTGGAACATTTGCATTCATATATTCTTTTGCCAGCACAATAAGCCTAAAAACTTCATCTCCGCAACTAAATAAATTGCAGCGCTCCCTTAGAGTGTGCCAATTTTCTAATTCTGTATATTTCTCTAATAAGTTAGTAATATCAATCCATCCGGTAAATTGCATGGTTCCACCTAACATGTGTTTATGTAAATGTAGGCTGACATGAATCAGCAAATCATGTAACTGTAACACCCTTGCCGGTTGATTCGAAAGAAGTGTAAATTCAGAATTCTCCCATATTTTATCCGGAAAGAAAGAGTGTTGAATCCTTTCATTATTCAGCAGTCTAATATGAACCTCTACTGAAACACCCTTTAAAACCATCGGACTGAAATGTATCAAATTCTCATCACAGCTTTCTATTTGTTCATCTATCGGTATTATGCATTTATATCCTGATAACTCCAGCAATTGCAATGTTTCTTTTGCATCTTCCGGTTTCACAAGTATATCAATATCACTCATTTGGCGTAAACCGATATCACCATATAGTTTTTCCGAGAGATGGATTCCTTTTAAAGCAATTACCGGAATACCATTTGCTGAACAAACTGCTACCACGTTAACAAATGCCTCATAGAGCATCATGCTTCGTGTAAGGGTAAGGTAATAAGCCTTACTCAGTTTCTTTACCGTTTCATCAGGCACCAAATTACGATTCGAAAGTCGGGGGAGTTTTTTATACAATAAGGGAGCAATGCCTCTGTCAATAATATTGGAAGTCAGATGTTCCCAATCAGTAATAGTTGGAATCAGCTCATTGATTTTCTCCAAATCCTCGATGGAAGGATTTATCCTGAAGGATGCAAGGATTAATTTATTTTCAGAAGAAAGTTCCATTCTTTTTAATTAACGGGAGTTTGATATTAGAGATAATATACAATATGATTATCCGCAATGCGTCCTAATCTATGTTACGGTGCTCTGCACCTTAGATTTTCATGAATACTTCTTACTACAAATATTATCGGGACTCCGTCCCTTGAAAGGCAGTTAAATCTATAAGCTATTTGTCAGGTACGGAGTACCGATAATATCTGTAGTCCGGGAATATAAATATAAACATAAGGTGCAGAGCACCGTAATATAAAATTGGTATAGCCAACTATATATTTTAATGTTCCAGGAGCTTTTGTGCATAATCATATATACAATTTGTAAAACTGTCAACTTTACTTTATTAAAATATCGCTCCGATGGAGCTTTAATATTGGTATGTTAAGCAGTTTTTACCAAAATAACGTTCCTAACGGAACTTTTATATTCAGTTAGCTTCGTAGAAGCGAAAGTATGGTAGAAATTGACAATTATATCCGTTGTTTTAGCTCCATCGGAGCGATATTATTAAAAAGATATCAATAATTTTCAGCGTATTTATAGAACTTCGCTGACCGTTGGTTCCCGCCAAACCAATCAAAGATGTCGTGAAGCGAGCACAACTTGTCCCGAAAATAGGGATTAGCACATTATTTCCTTCTTTTCCCGGTTCTGAATGCATGAAATCTTTCCTGCAGTTCCAGCATTTTTCCACGGGGTGTAAGCATTAATGTTTTCAATGTTTCGTCACTGTTATTCATAATCCTTGGAATTATATACTGGGGAATCTTCCTTATAATTTTAAATCCAAGTGTAAACGGGCCATGAAGGTTATACTTATGGATTATGTGTAAGTCTTCAGTCGACTTTTTCTTTTGAAGTGTAGGATTGGTACTCTTACCGCCCAACCGCATTTTCACCACGCTTAAGTTTAGAAAATGGGTTTTTATATCTTTATTTGTCAGCCAGCGCAACGATATTTCATAATCACTGGCAATATCGTAGTTGATATCATACATCCCGTATTTCAGAAACAATTCCCGCTTAGCATAGATGGTTGTATGCAACGGTACCCAACCGAAACGCAGATACCGGTCACGGAATGGTTTGGCCGCATAAACACGCATCACTTTCATTGGATCATGTTTATCCACGTACAACCCGTTAGCATACACAATGTCGGCTTTCGACTTTTCAAAGGCATCAACTATTTTCTGCACCGTATCCGGTTCATAAAACATATCGTCCGAATGCATCACTCCCACTATATCTCCTGTAGCCTGATGAATTCCCTTATTTAATGCATCGTATAATCCATTGTCCTTTTCAGATTTATAATAGGCCAGGCAATGACAGTTTTTTTCAATCTGTTCCTGGGTTCCATCCGTCGAGCCACCATCAATCACAATATGTTCAATATCGGGATATGTCTGCTGTTGCACCGATTGTATGCATCCTGCTATACAGGTACAGTTATTATATACTATCGTGATTATGGATACCTTCAATGACATTTTTTTTACACTCTTTACTATTGACTATAAACTATAAACTATTAACTATCAACTATTAACTATCAACTATAAACTATAAACTACTTACTATTAACTGATTTAAGCCACTCCACTATCTTTTCCCTGTCTCCTCCAAACTGCTTCTTCAGTTCGTATATCTTGGCATCTACCAAAAAGCGATACCAAAAACCCTGTAGAAAGTGATAAACTAGACCGGGAATCCCATCCAAAAAACCCAAACGAATAAAATACCGATAGAAAAAATAGACGAATACCCGGATAAAAAGAAATGATCCAGAATAGAATTTGTTTTTAAGATACAGGTTAATGTGCGACTTCGAAGTTACAGGTTCTTCTTCCTGATAGGCTTTATATTCCTTATTCAACATATCAATTGCTTCTCGCGTGGCATAACCATTGTGTTTCTGTATAAAAAAAGTCAGGTCATTCAAGTCATCGTGAATAAAATCTGATTTTAGTTGAATTGTTCTACCTTCCGATAATACAACCCGTTCATCCATCCATTTATTTTCTATTTTACCTGCCCCATTCCTCCAGATACGTAATAATGGTATTGGATACCGGGTGCCGTGCTTAATCCATCTACCACAGAAATAGTGACGATAATTCAAGGTCAAACCTGTTACATCGTTTTCAAGAATTGGTAATTTTTCTTTTAATTCATTTACAAGATCTTCACTCAAATATTCATCAGCATCCATTCTTAATATCCACTGAGTAGTAATATTAGCATTTTCAATGCCCCAGTTAAACTGTACCGAATGATTTACCCATTTGTTTTTTAAAACTTGGGCACCTAATTCTTTGGCTATAACTACTGTACGGTCAGTGCTAAATGAGTCTAAAACAATGATTTCATTTGTTACAACTTGTAATGAACGAATGCAGCGTTCAATATGCAGTTCTTCATTGTAAGTAAGTATAATGGCTGTAATGGTTGACATAATTATTTTATTATCTCACGTTTTTTTATAAATTTAGCAGGATTTCCACCCATTACTGACCAAGCTTCAACATCACTGAAAACAGCAGAACGAGCACCAACTACAGCTCCCTGCCCAATGGTAACGCCGGGACCTATAAATGCATCGGCAGCTACCCAGACCTGATCTTCAATAACAATTGGTTTAAGAATTAAGGCATGCTTTGAATCTGAAATATCATGAGTCGAAGCACATAAATACGTTTTCTGAGAAATCGTAGTATGTGATCCAATTGTAATTTGACCTTGATTATAACATTCAATTTCTTTACCTAAAGTTGAATATTCTCCCATTATTAAATTCCATGGTGCCCAAATTTTTACACTTGCATGCACAATAGAGCCCTTACTAATTTTCGCACCAAACAAATTTAAGACAAAAACTCGCCAACCGTTAAATACATTTAGCCCAAATGGACGAAATAACAACAAAGTACACATATTCCAAAATAATCTTCTGATTTTATTTTCAAAACCAAAGTCCGAATTATATTGTGATAAATCAATAATAACTTTTTCCATAAAGAATATTTCTTTAATAAGTCTTTAATCAAATTTGATTTTTATAAATTTGTTTGTAAAACTGGTACATTTCATTAACAACTTCTTTTGTTTCGTACTTTCTTTTGACAAGTACTCTACCTCTTTGCCCCATTAATTTTAATTCTTCAATATCAGTATTCATTGCCTCAATTAACGTTTTTTCCAAATTTTCAACACTTAATTTTATCCACCAGCCACACTTTTCAGTAATTAATTCCTCCCATGGTGTTCCTGTAGTAGTAATTACCGGAATACCAATTGCTAAAGCTTCAGCAACTACAATTCCAAAACATTCTGAGTATGTTGGTAATACAAATAAATCTGCTGCTTTATACAATTCCCATTTATTAAAGCCATAAGCACCCCCATTGAGAGTAATTACGTTAGAAACCCCTTTGTCAATAATCATTTTTTTTATGTGTTTAACATAACTTGTTTCACCTTCTCCAACAATAGTTACTTTAATGTCTTTTAATTGCAACCTACTTATTGCTTCTATAAAAAGTTCTATTCCTTTTTGCTTGTGAATACGCGAAAGAAAAAGTATATTTTTTACTTGTTTATTCCAGATTGTTTTCGATTGAA
>CAIYTJ010000032.1 GCA_903929065.1 uncultured Bacteroidales bacterium
ATCTCATTAAACTCACTAATGCTAGTGAAGGAGATAAAGTGTGGGAAGTGGCTGTAAATCAACTGAAATGTTCTGCTTTGCCTTTTGAATTATCCTTTTCAGGCAGTTCACCCATCGACATTAAAACTCCAAATCCAAAACCATGGGCTGGATATGGTATCGACTATAAAAGAGCTGATGCAATATATTTTTGCGATGAAGGTGTGGCGTTTTATATTGCGTTTACACCCGGAGCTAAAGAGCTGAATTTTAGCATGTCATTATTAGGGAAAGAAGAATTTACCGGTGAACTTGCAGTAGAAGCATCTGCAAATTTAAAAAATTGGTCAACTATTGCAACTTATTCATCTTCAAAACCAATTTTGAAAAGCAGTACATTTAAACTCTCGTTGAAAGCCGATGTTAAATGTGTTCGTTGGGTGTATTATACCCGCGTAAAACAAAATGTTACACTGAACAGTATTTCAGTAAAATAACACAATACAAACAAGGGGTTTATAACCCCTTGTTTGGAAAAACTCTTTGTGAAAAACACACTCAATGAAAAAAATATACTCTTTTTTCCTTTTACTTATATCAAGTTATTCTTCTTGTTTGAATGCACAAATTTATTCATTTGAAGATGGCTTAGTTCCTGTTGCATTTACTACAACACTTGGAACACTTCAAAATGCATCGAATAAGTATAAGTTGGGTGTAAAATCGTTGAGATGGGATTGGAGTGCCAATGCTAAAATGACGGTTGCATACCCAACAGGATTAAGTACATCGTCCACTACCAGTTCCGGTGGTATTACCTGCTGGATTTATAATACGTCCGCTTCTACTCAGAAACTAACTTTCGCCTTTCTGACAAGTGCTGGAGTTCAGAAATGCAAAATTGATTTTAACCTGAATTTTGTAGGTTGGCGCTGTATGTGGGCTGAATTTACATCGGATATGGGACATGATAGGACAGCTTGTACCACCATGACAATAGCAGCTCCTACTACTGGTAGCGGAACCTTCTATTTTGATTATCTTGAATTTCCGGCTACCAGTGATTGGACACGTATGTCCGATTTGCAGGTAAAAGTGGCACAGGGTATCAACTCACCCGATGGTATGGATGATTATGTAGCATTACGGAATATGAATATTACGCCAATAACCACTACGCCTACAGTTGCTGAAGCTGCCGGAGCGGATAGTATTCTTAAGCGACTTGAAAACTGGTATCTTGGCACAAATGCTTTCTCGGCTAATACCCAATTCAAAACGCGTAAAAGTGCTATAACAAACTGGATAAGCCGTGCAAAAACAGCTTATACTGCATTAAACCTTCAGCCACAAACCGATGGTACAATTTTGGGCGATGGACTTTTTAACGAAGCTTATGGAAATAGTGTTTATGATGGAATAACTGTTGATCATTTTCGTGATTTTGGGCAGGGCTCGCTGATTCCGTTGGCTTTCGATTACCGTATGAATGGAACCGCGGCGAGTAAAACATCCATACAAAATGTATTTGATTGGTGGAACGATCAGGGATGGGCTGATGGCAGTGCTATGGGTTCATTACGTTTTGAAAAAATCCGTTTTGGTGGTTATGTTCATTCGTTGTTTTTGATGCGTAATGAGTTGGGTACAACAGCCCGTTTTCAAAGAGAATTAAATACCTTGAAGTGGATGAGTACATTTGGATATGTATTTGGTCCGTTTTCCAATACAGGTGATAATACCGATGTAATCCGAACTGTTATTCAAGCCCGTTTGGCTTATGCTTTAATGCAAACCGATCCTCAAACTAAAATAGCGGCTTTGTATAATTTAAGAAATTACTTCAACAATGCAATGACTGTTGGAAAGGGTTATTCCGATTGTTTTAAATCAGATTTTACGGGATATCATCATAGTGGTGTATATCTTGGCTCATATTATCCACACGCATTATATGTGGCTTGTCTTAGCTATTATTTGTTTAACAATACGACTTTTGCCATATCCGACATTGTGTTTACTCAATTAAAGAATAATTTATTAGCTTATCGAAAAATTGCTTCAACCTACGATGTACCTACTGCTGCCTGTGGTCGCTTCCCCGATGCTGTTACAATCCTGGATGAACTTTATCCTTGTTTTGCCTATCTGGCATTGGCTAAATCGACTCCTGACACTGAATTATTAGCCGCTTTTGAACGCTTATATCAACCAACGGTTAATCCGGTTTTGGCTCAAATAGGTCGAACAGTTGCTGATATAACGTTTAAATCAACTTTGGGTGAAATGGAATTGTGTCTGAAAGCCCACGCCTTGGCCGTTAAAGCTGAGAAATCGCTTAAAACTCAAATTTATTATCCTTATGGAGGTTTTCTAATTAGTCGGGATACACTACGGCATACCAGCATTAAAGGATACAGCAAATATATCTGGGATTATGAATCGGATGGAACGAATAATGTCTATGGAAGATACAATAGTTACGGACAGATAGAGTATACATCCCTGCCCGATGGTAGAAAAAATAATGCTTTCAGCAATACTTCTTTTGATTGGGCAAAAATACCTGGAACAACGGCTAAATATCTGAGCAGTGCAAGTTTGTTATATTCCAGTGGAACTCCTTATCGCAATTTTTCTAATGATCCGTTTATGGGTGGGACTACGATGAATGATTCGACTTCGATGTTCTCGCTGAAACTTCATGATAACACCTTCGATACATCCTTTTATGCTTACAAATCGGTATTCTGCTTTGGAAATGCATTGATTTGCCTTGGAAGTAATGTTACTTGTAGTTCAACAACTGCTCCTATTTATACCACCTTATTACAACACGAAGTATTAACGGGTGAAAACATTAAAGTGAACGGAACTGCGGTTACAACCAATCAAACCGGACTAGTCACGCCAGTAATTGCCGATAACCTGGGAAATCGCTTTATTGTGAAAAACGGTTCAGTTGATTTGAATGTGAACGGCACTTTGTTTTCTGCAGTAATTAATCACGGAATGGCACCTAAAAGCCAGACCTACACTTATTACATGTTACTGAAGAGCAATGATGCTCAAGAGACCAAATATAAAACAGCTGCTACTTCGCCCATTAAAATTATTCGTCAGGATAATGTTGCTCATATTGTTCAACAAACTGAGCAAAATGTGTGGGGGTATGCTATTTTTAATAGCTCTACAACCCTTACCGACCAGTGGGTTTATCAGGTAAATTCTCCGTCTATGTTGATGGTGAAACAAATTGACTCCTCACGGATTCAACTTTCAATCAGCGACCCTGATATGCGACGTGGAAGTAATACCATGGCTGATGGTATGTCGGATGCAGTTTTTTATGACCCTGGAGTTTCCTTTAATTACCAGATTATTTTAAATGGATTATTTTCGTTGGATGGAGC
Organism: uncultured Bacteroidales bacterium; assembly: GCA_903929065.1. GTDB lineage: Bacteria > Bacteroidota > Bacteroidia > Bacteroidales > Paludibacteraceae > Paludibacter. The sequence continues at coordinate 3,393 of CAIYTJ010000032.1, forward strand.
AAATCCCAACTTTACAGTAGTGAATGGAACAAATACAACTACGCTGAAAGTGACAGTTTCTGAAGGAAAATCATATTCAGTAGCACTTAAGAACCTTTCTACACAAATTGATTCAACCAATGGAAATAATATTTTTCATTGTATAGGAACAGATATTAGAAATCAATATAAGATTGAATCATCAGATAATCTGGATTTTAAAGTGAGCGTTTATTCAATTGATGGCAAAATCGTTAAGACAATACCAGACAATCATTCTACTTGTAGTCTTGATATTCAGGATCTTAGTATAGGTGTTTATATCATTGCAATACAGAATTCAAGAGCCCGGTTGTGTCAAAAGGTATTAGTGCAAGAATAGGAAACAAATTTTATGGCATGAAAAATAAAAAAACCATCGCAATTGTTCTTCCTATATTAGCTTTAGGGGGTGTTGCAGCATTTGCAATTCAGAATGCACTAAAGACTAAACAAAAGCGCCCAAACATTATCCTGATTATAACTGATGATCATGGTTATCAGGCATTGAGTTGCTACGG
>CAIYTJ010000033.1 GCA_903929065.1 uncultured Bacteroidales bacterium
AATGGTTTTGAGTCTATTAAGTATGGTACACAATTTTACGCTAATAATTTCAAAGAACTCAGATGTTTAATAACATCTAAAACAAATATTTACAAGAAAACTTAACAGCCCTGCCTCCTCGTGAGGGGGTTAGGGGGAGGTCGACTGGCTATTATTTACAATTGAATATCGCGAAGCTAATAACATCCGAAGGATTAATAACAGCGAAGCAAATATCGCGAAGCAAATAACACCCGAAGATTAATAGTTTTATTTCTATTCCTCAACCTGTCCTGATTCGTAGTTCAATGGGAATATGTTCTAATCATAAACTACCTGCAAAGATAGTAATAATTATTTTAAAACTATGATATAATACTCCTTTAAAATAGTGCTACAATATAGCTTTATATGAGTTATATCTGTGCTTTATGATAGCTATTAATAAACGCAGGAACAAAAGTTGAGAGGGAGAAGAGTGGGTAAAGTTGGTAGTCGGCAGTAAGTAGTCGGTAGTTGGTAGTTTATAGTCGGCAGTTTTGAGTTCTGCGTTTACTATTAACCATTAACTATAAACTATAAACTATTTTTTTCAACTACTTTTGCAGAACAATCCGAACCCTATGAGCAGATCCTTTTTTTATACGTGCCTGTTGGCATTAATTGCAACGTTTTTCAGTGCGTGCGACGACATGAAAGACGTGCCGACTCCGGTGGATTTACCGACTACTCCGGGTGAAACGGGCAAAATGTATGTGCTGTGCGAAGGCCTTTTCAATATGAACAACAGCACGTTAAGTCTGCTTAATTTCGACAACCGTACGATTAATCCCGATTTTTTCCTTTTTATGAATAACCGCGGGTTGGGCGACACTTCCAACGATATGAAGGCGTACGGAAGTAAATTATGGATAGTAGTAAACGTATCGTCGCAGGTGGAAGTGGTGGATTTAAAGACCGGCATTTCCATACGACGTATTCCGTTTTTCAATGAGGTTAAAACCGCCCGTCAACCACGGTATATTACTTTCGCCGGCAGTAAAGCCTATGTATGCTCATTCGACGGAACGGTGGAACGTATCGACACTACATTGCTAACCATCGAAGCCGTTACAACGGTGGGGAGAAATCCGGATGGCATCACTGCTGCCAACGGTAAACTCTACGTTTCCAACTCCGGCGGACTGGACAGTCCAAATTACGGTACAACCGTTTCGGTGATTGACCTGAATACCTTCCTGGAAATAAAAAAAATTACCGTGGGAATGAATCCATTCAAAGTGGAAGCCGACAGCCGGGGTGATGTGTACACGGTGGTTCGTGGAAATGGCTCTACCGATAAAGGCAGCTGGTGCCGCATAAGCAGTACCACCGATGAAGTTGTTCAGACATTCAGCGAATTACCCGTAATTAATTTTACCATTCGCAACGACACGGCCTACCTGTATAATTTTAATTACACCAACAACAGTTATTGGGTCAAAACGTTTGATTGCAAAACTCATCAGGTTATTTCTGATAATTTTATTACGGATGGGACCTTACTTCAGCGCCCTTTCGGTATATATGTGCATCCTTCTAACGGGAATGTTTACCTTACCGATGCCCGCGATTATGTAACAAAAGGCGATTTGATGTGTTTTACCCGAAATGGAAAACTGCTTTATAAAGTGGAAAACGTTGGATTGAATCCATCAAATATGCTTGTGATACGCTGACCTACAACCACTAACTTCGCGTAAACAGATTAAATGATACAAGCAGTTTTTTGTGTTTTTATTTGCTTAATTCGATAATCTTATTTAGATTTGTACCCTACACAAAATTTAACTATTATGAAACCTGCTGCAAAAGAACAACGATCGCTTTTCCCGGAGGAATGTTTGTTACGCGAAATTGCCCGTCAACCCCGGTTATCCATTGGGATTCCAAAAGAAAAAACAGAACTTGAAACCCGTCTGGCACTGACTCCTGAAGGTGTTTCAATTGTTACGGAAGAAGGTCACAGCGTTTATGTTCAGCGTGGTGCCGGGGAAGGAATGTCCTATTCCAATTTGCAATACAGTGAAGCCGGTGCGTTTATGGTGGACGATGCCGCGGAAGTATATGGTGCCGACATGGTGTTGAAAATTGCCCCGCCAACCATAGAAGAACTGAATCAGATGCAGGACAGATCGTCTATATTCTCCATGCTGCAACTCTCCAATCTTTCTGCTGAATGCATTAAAATGATGATGAAGAAAAAGATGACAGCCATTGCCTATGAGTTGATAAAAGATGAACAAAAAGCTTTTCCGGTAGTTAGTTCCATTTCCGAAATTGAAGGAAGTACAGCCATTGCTGTTGCGGCGGAATTGATGAGCAACGAGCGAGGCGGAAAAGGATTGTTGTTGGGTGGAATAGCCGGAATTATTCCTACGGAAGTACTTATTTTGGGTGCAGGAATTACCGGTTCGGTGGCGGCCCGGACAGCATTGGCGTTGGGTGCTCAGGTGAAGATTTTCGACCATGACATCAATAAATTACGCAAAATACAACATTACCTCGGTCAACAGGTGTTTACTTCTGTCATTCAGCCTTCCGTACTGTTCAAAGCGCTGGCGACAGCCGATGCTGTGATTGGAAACCTGCGTTATATCGATGGATCGGAACGGTTTATGGTATCCGAGGATTTGGTAAAAACCATGAAACCGGGTGCTATTATTATCGATATGAGCGTGGATCAGGGCGGATGTTTTGAAACTTCGGAATGCCGGACGCTAAAAAATCCTGTATACGAAAAACACGGTGTGGTTCACTATTGCGTTCCGAATATTTCAGCCCGGGTAGGACGCACTTCGTCCATGGCGCTTAGTAATATTTTTGCTCCCATGTTGTTGAAAATTGGCAATTCGGGCGGTGTAAAACCGGCCATAAACGAGAGTGCCGGATTCAGAAACGGTGCCTATATTTTCGGAGGCGTTTTGGTCAATCATTTAATTGCCGATTATTATGGATTGTTGGCCAATGATATCGGATTATTGCTGGCGGGATATTAATCAATTTACAATTGACAATTTTAGATTGACAATTGGATGATTAACTAATAATCATTTACCATTAACCATTGCCTGTCGACCTTAATTTATCGGCTTTCCATACTTTTTTATATCTTTGTAATCCAATCCTGAAAAGGAAAAATTGAATTGCTATTGATGACTGCTAACTGTTGAATGTTAACTGATAATTTATGTCTCAAACCCAACCTGAACCTATTTCCGAAGATGATCAGATTCAACAGGAATTTGAAGCGTTACTCGAGGATTACCGCAAAACCAATCACCGGCAAAAAATTGAGCTGATTACCAAGGCGTTCAATTTTGCCAAAGCGGCGCACAAAGGCATTAAACGCCGTTCGGGTGAACCTTATATTATGCATCCGCTGGCCGTGGCACGTATTGTGGTCAAAGAAATCGGCCTGGGTTCAACCTCCATTTGCTCAGCCTTATTACACGATGTGGTGGAAGATACCGATTATACAGTGGAAGATATTGAAAATCTTTTCGGAGCAAAAATAGCACAGATTGTTGATGGACTGACAAAAATTTCGGGTGGAGTATTTGCCGAAAAAGCATCGGAACAGGCCGAGAACTTCCGAAAACTGCTGATTACCATGTCAGAAGATATCCGGGTGATTCTTATCAAAATTGCTGACCGGCTGCATAATATGCGAACACTTGGTTCCATGCCGGTGGCTAAACAATATAAAATCGCCGGTGAAACCCAATATATTTACGCTCCTCTCGCCCACCGCCTCGGGCTTTTCCGTATAAAAACCGAACTGGAAAATCTCAGTTTCAAGTTTGAACATCCCGATACGTTTAAAGAAATTGAAGACAAACTGGCTGTCGACGAAGAAGCCCGTAATCTTTTTTACAAGGATTTTTCGGAACCGATTGATAAAAAACTGACCGAAATGGGTTATGAATTCACCCTCAAGGCCCGTATAAAATCGGTTTATTCCATTTGGTTGAAAATGACTACCCGCAACATTCCTTACGAAGAAGTATATGACTTGTTGGCCGAACGTATCGTGTTTAATCCGCGCGAAGGAATGAGCGAAAAAGACCAGTGCTGGATGCTTTATTCGGCTATCACGGAAATTTATAAACCTCACCCCGAACGAATCCGCGACTGGATAAGTACTCCGAAAGCCAATGGTTATGAGGCACTTCATGTCACCGTTATGGGACAGGGCGGTCGTTGGGTGGAAGTGCAAATCCGCAGTAAACGCATGAACGATATAGCCGAAAAGGGGCTGGCTGCACACTGGAAATATAAATCGGGCGAACAGGACGAATCGGAACTGGATAAATGGCTGAAAACCATCAAGGAACTGCTGGAACATCCCGAACCGAACGCCATCGATTTTATGGATACGTTCAAGCTCAATCTTTTTGCTTCAGAAATATTCGTATTCACACCGAAAGGTGAAATTAAAACCATTGCCCAAGGTGCCACAGCACTTGATTTTGCCTATTCCGTTCACTCCGAACTGGGAAACCATTGTATCGGCGCCAAAGTAAACCACAAACTCGTTCCTCTCAATTATAAACTAAATTCCGGCGATCAGATTGAAATCCTGACTTCTAAAAAACAAACGCCTCAGCAGGAATGGTTGGATTTTGTCACCACGGCACGTGCCAAAACCAAACTCCGTAATCTGTTCAAAAAAGAAGATAAAGCGTTGGTTGCCGAAGGGCAGAAACGGATAGAGTCAGCATTGGCAAAAATCAATTTACTTCCTGACAACGAGAATATTGTCCGGATTCTCAACTATTACAATTTCACCCAACGAAATGAACTGTTTATGCAGGCCGGCAAAGGGGCACTGGATCTGGACTTAATCGGAAAAATCATTTTCAAACCGAAAAATGAAAACGTGCTGGTAAAATACCTGAAAATGCCTTTTGGCGGTTCGTCGGATAATAAACAGGCTCCTTCCGTTCCAATTGACAGCAAGGTTGACCGCAAAAAATCCATTAAACTTACCGAAGAAAATGCCGGGAAGACCTACATTTTAGGCGAATGCTGCCGTCCGATTCCGGGTGATGACGTGCTGGGTTATGTGGACGAATCGGAAAAGGTAATTGTTCACAAACGCCAATGTAAAGTGGCTGCCAAGCTCAAAAGTAATTTCGGCGAGCGCATTGTTTCGGTGGATTGGGCAACACACAAAATACTTTCATTTATCGAAACTCTGGAAATTAAAGGTATTGATAAGAAAGGAGTTTTAATTGAAATCCTGAAAGTAATATCAGATGGTTATGGCGTAAATATCAGCAAAATGAATATCGAAACCAATGCGGGAATTTTTGTAGGGCGGTTCTATATCTATGTTCACGACACGGAAGACATCAACAACCTGTGCAAAAACATTATCAAAATCAAAGAAATAAATTCGGTACAGCGGGTGCAGGAGTAATTTTTCAAACATATATTGGAATTGAGATTCCAACTGCCGGGTAGAATGAGGGCCAGATTTACAATCTGGCCCTCATTCTTTTTTAAGAATCCGCTAATTATCGGCAAGATAATAAATTGCATTCATTACTTCAGAATTAAATCAATTATCCTTTTCAGGGCAAATAATGCGTTTAAAAACAGGTTAGACTATTACCAAATAAAACGAAGTTAACTGATTGCCCGCTATTTGTTTACGTGCCAATAAAATACATTGAACAATTTTTATATACTTTGTGTTTCATTATATATCCGAATTTAAAACTTCGATTTCAACCCTTCAATTAATCTATTTTCGAAACAATATTGATAACTAAAATTTACTATTATGAAACAAAAAATTCTATTTTTGGTCGTTCTGCTTGCATGTCTGCAATTCGCAAATGCTCAGACAGCGGATAATAAATTTGCTATTGGTGTAACGCTTGGTAAAACTGTTTATTCAGGCGATTACGGTGGCAACGGAATATTTGATTTTGGTCATACAGACCCGCAATTGCCATATGGTTACCTTTCAGGGGGTTTATCTTTGGGTTATTACCTCACTCCTTCATTCGATTTAGGCTTTCAGGGTAATTATGGAACTTATGGACGTTGGAATGATAATACCTACAACTTTTTGCTCAACAAATTTGAATCTTCTTTTTTCCTTCACTACAAATTTAACAACGGATATCTCCTGAAAGAAGACTGCAAATTATCACCATTTGTATCACTGGGTTACGGTTTGGCATTTTATGGACGGAATAATGACCTTGACAATGGATTGAGTCCCCGCGGCGACTATAGCAGACTGGACTTTATCGTTCCGGTTGGAGTGGGTTTGAAATACCAGTTTGCTGATAATTTTGCACTTCAGTATCAATATCTTTATAATTTCACTACCAATGACAATCATGATATGCATCTGGGTTTGAATGATCCTGTGGAACATTCAAGAGCCGGAAATGATGCATGGGGAGAACATTTGCTGAGTTTGATTATTAATTTTGGCGGCGATAAAGATTCAGATCATGATGGTGTATCAGATAAATATGATTTATGCCCAAACACACCAAAAGGGGTAGCAGTTGATGCTAAAGGTTGTCCAATTGACACGGATGGGGACGGCGTTCCTGATTATCTGGACAAATGCCCCAATACTCCGGCAGGTGTAGCTGTTGACGCAAATGGTTGTCCGCTTGATTCCGATGGCGATGGCGTTCCCGATTATCTGGACAAATGCCCCAATACCCCGAAAGGTGTAGCAGTTGATGCTAATGGTTGTCCATTTGATGCCGACAAAGATGGTGTTCCTGACTATCTGGATAAATGCCCCGACACTCCTTCAGGTGTAGCCGTTGATGCTAAAGGTTGCCCGCTCGATAGCGATGGGGACGGCGTTCCTGACTATCTGGATAAATGCCCAAATACTCCGAAAGGTGTGGCAGTTGACAAAAATGGTTGTCCGCTCGACCGTGATGGCGACGGAGTTCCGGATTATTTGGATAAATGTCCGGATGTTCCCGGTACTGTAGCCAATAAAGGATGTCCTGAAGTAAGTGCCGAACATAAAAAAGTTTTTGAACAGGCACTTCAGGGAATTCAGTTTGAAACGGCAAAAGATGTTATTAAGAAACCATCGTATGTGATTTTAAATAAGGTTGTTGCTATAATGAAAGAAAATCCTTCTTATAATCTGGAAATAAACGGCCATACCGACAATCAGGGAAATGCTGCAAAGAACATGGATTTATCACAAAAACGTTCGGATGCAGTAAAAAAATATTTAGTTGATGGTGGTGTTGATGCATCAAGACTAACTACCAAAGGCTTTGGTTCCACAGTACCGGTTGCTGATAATAATACTGCCGCAGGAAGGGCAAAAAACAGACGGGTAGAATTTAAAGTGAATTTCTAAAACGATCTTTATAATTTTAATGAGGCTGATCTAACTATTAGGTCAGCCTCATTTTATAAAAAAGAATTACAGTGATTATATCGGTTCGCTATTCATTTATATATTGCTGAATACACTTATTACACCATCTTTGCCGGAGCGCCCACAAATACATTATTTTCGGGCAGGGTTTCGCTTTTCATCAATACCGAAAGCGGTTCGAGTGAAGAGCGGTCTTCCATTTTTGAGTCATAAAGCACCACCGCCATACCGCCCACACTGCAGTTTTTGCCAATATCGACGTACGACATTTTCATGACACGGTCTTCAAACAAATGGGTTTGCAGCGTGCAGTTATCGTTCAGCGCCGAATCATCTCCTATTTTTATCAGGTCAAATTCGGTGATTTGAGTGGTATACAGGCAGGTTCGCTTCCCGATTTTACAACCCAGCAATCGCAACGGATATTTGATAAACGGCGTTCCGGTAAGCAAATTCAGGAAAAATAACACGAGAAAGTTCTCGTAAATTCCCGTTACCAGTTCGCTGCGCCACACATAATGACTCCAGAGCGGTTTTTTTGACGGTTTATATTTGCCGATAATTACCCATTTCAGTAAAGCCATCATTAGCGTTCCCAGTAATGCGGCACCCAGGTACAGGAAAGGAAACACAAACACCAGCTCGTTCAAATCATGGTGAACCTGCATGTATGAAACCACATTGGTAATCAACACGGCGTAGGTAATGAAAAGGGTGGTAGGCATTACCACGCGGAAAAACTCGATAAAATAGCGCAGTGCAAAGAGTTTTCGAGTGGGTTTGTAAGTGGTTTCCGTTGAAAAATCGGTATTTATATCGCGCTTTGGTAAATACACGGCCGGCGAGCCAAACCACGAAGTGCCATCGGGTGCCGGAAGATCTTCGGTTTTCATTTTGGACAAAACACCCACCAGCACATTGTTTCCAAGTTCTGTTGCCGGACTGATAACGGCGCTGTTTCCCACAAAGGTGCGGTTACCGATATACGTTTTGGCAATGGTGATATAACCGTTTCGCACATGCGAAGCACCAATGGAAACCGAATCGGCCAGAAAACATTCATCGCCGGTAACCAGTAAATCGGGCGAAATAAATTCTACGGTAGAAATCTCCACGCGCTTACCCATTTTCACTCCAAGCATTCTGAACCAGAATTGTAAATACAGTGTGGTGTAAAGTGTCCCGATAACCTGCAGGCTGAGCTTCATCAACTGGTCGAAAAACCATTTTTTATAGTAAAAGAAACTATCTACCGGATATTTCCCTTCTTTAATATTACCCAGCAAGAGCCATTTCAATCCGGTAATAATCAATGTCAGCAGCACCACAAATGAAACCCCGACACCAAAGGTTGTCCATAGGAAATGATATCCGTCGGAAATATAATCCAGATGCGTAATCAGCATCATACCCGGAAAATAAGCTACCATGGTTATCAGCGGAATGATAAAAACACTCAGAAAGAACAAAAGAGAATTTTTAAAACTCCAGAGTTTTTTGGTTTCGATAAGCTGATTGATTCCGATTTTTTCGGCTGGCGAACCGCCCCAGTTTTCGTTGGCCGGAATAGTAAAACCTTCCGGAACGAGCGTCAAATCATCGATGGATGAATTGGCTTCCATCCGCGAATTATGCGACAAACAACAACGCGTTCCGACAAACACATCATTTTCCAGCTCAATGCTTCCAATGTGCAGATATCCGTCGGCAATGTGGTAGCCGCGCATATGTGTATCGGTGCAAACGCTCACATTGTCGCCTATTTTCAATAAATCATAAATGGAAATAGCCGAAGTATTGATATGAACATTTTTACCGATTTTTGCACCCAGCGAACGCAGGAAAACATTGATCAACGGCGTGCCGCTGAAATAACTGATAGGTGCAATATTAATCACTTTATCCGTTATCCAGAAGCGGAAATAATACATGCCCCAGAGTTTGTATTTTCCCGGTTTCACTTTTCCGATAACCGCCCATTTAAAGCCAATGGCAAAAAGCGTAAGCACCGGCAGCAGTGCAAAATACATAACCAGCATCAACAACAACGAATCTACCACTCCCAAATCGGCCTGATAATAATAGGCATAAACAAAAAACGGTCCCATCCATTCCATCCCGAAAAGCAAAATCAGGAAAATCATGGAAATTCCCTGAAACAACGAGCAGGTATAATAACTCAGACTGGTTGGTTTATGAATATCGCGCTCTTTTTTTGGTTTTTGAGTCGCTGACTGTTTACATTTCTCGAGTTTCGATGCCAAATCAGTCAACACGGGATGTTTATAAATATCTACCACCGACATGGTTTCAAACATGTTGTGTTCGCGCAGTTCCGAAGTAACCAACGCAGCCAAAAGTGAATGCCCACCCAAATCATCAAAGAAATTATCGTCCATTGAAATATCCTCGCGTCCGATATTTTTGGCAATGATATTCACCAGTATCTTTTCTAAAACGGTTTTAGGAGGAATAATTTCTTTTTGAGCCGAAAAGGAAAGCGGTGTTTTCGGTACCGGCAAGCGTTTCCGGTCAATTTTCTGGCTGGTTGTTATCGGCAATTCGGTGATTGTATCAAGTGTCGCCGGAATCATATAATGCGGTAATTTCAACCGCAGCAAATTGGCAATTCCTTCACGATCCACTTGTTTACCGGGTCTTTCCACCACAAAAGCCACCAGTTGCTGTGTCGATTCGTCCAACGAAACAACCGCCGCCTGAATACTTTCGAATTTCAGCAGTAATCCTTCAATTTCGGACAATTCCACCCGAAAACCGCGCACTTTTACCTGCGCATCGGCTCTTCCAACAAAGCGAATCTGACCGTTGGGTGCATATTTCGCTATGTCACCGGAGCGGTAATATCGTTTTAAAATGCCATCAAACTTATCAGTTTCAATAAATTTCCGTTCGGTCAGTTTTTCCTGATTCAGATATCCGCGTGCCACGCAACTTCCGCCAATCAGAATTTCGCCTTCTTCTTCACCGCTAACCCGTTCCAGTTGTTCAGTTACAATTACAACATCATATCCCGGCAAGGCGGTTCCGATGGTTACTTCTTCCGCTGGATCAAGAATCAGGTAAGTGGCAATAACCGCTGCTTCGGTTGGTCCATACGTGTTATAAACCAACCGTCCGGGTTTGCACCAGCGATGCGCCATATCCGTAGAACAAACTTCGCCGCCGAAAATCAGTATTTTCAATCGGGGAATGTCCTCTTTCACCATCGAAAGCAAGGTGGGTGCACACGATAAAAAAGTGATATTGAGTTTATTGAGAATAGACGAAAAACGGTCGCCGGAGCGCATAATTTCAAAAGTGCCGACCACCAGTGTAGCACCGGCAGCAAATGTCACCCAGATTTCTTCCACCGAAGCGTCGAACGAAACCGAAAAACCCTGCAAAGCCCTGTCGTTATAGTCAATCGGATAAATTTGCAAAGCTCCTTTTATGTAGGTAATCACATTTCTATGCTCCAGCAACACGCCTTTCGGCATTCCCGAAGTTCCCGAAGTGTAAATGACATAACACAAATCGCTTGGTTTTCTGTTTAGTGCCTCGGGTTTTGTAGTTGGATAGTTGGATAAGTCGGCAAGTTGATGGTCAACATTGAAAATCAAATGATTATTGAGCTGAGCACCGATTCGTTCAAGAATTTCATCCGAGGTAATCAGAATTTTGGCACCGGAATCCTGCATAATATAATTCACGCGATCGGCAGGAATTTCAGCATCCAGCGGAATATATGCACCGCCGGCTTTGAGTACAGCAAGCATGGCGGGATAAATCATTTCGCAGCGCGGCAGTAAAATAACCGCTTTTTCTTCGGGAGCAATTCCTTTTTCCTGTAGAAAATGAGCCAGTTGATTGGCTAATTTATCCGTTTCGGCATAAGTCAAACCAATTTTGCCATTTTCAATGGCAATCGCATTCGGGAACTTGCGGGCAGATTTTTCAAAGAATGAATCAAGAAACTGAATGGAGTCCATCGAATTGTTTTATGTTTTGGATATTAAATTGATTAATGCAAAAATAGATTATTTCTTAAACATATAGACTTTATATCGGGAATATGGTTTAAATAAAAAAAGATATCCAATCAAGGATATCTTTTAAAAATATAAATAAGTGGATGAAAATATCTGAAAACCTTAGCTGTTCGTACTTCTGGTGTCTTTTACCACCACATCATGAGCACCGCCTTCAATAATACTGGTTGAGGAAACCAAGGTGATTTTTGCATTCTGTTTCAGATCGTCCAGATTAATTACTCCACAACTTCCAAGCGTAGATTTAATTTTACCCAGCGTGATATCCAAATTGTCTTTAAGCTTTCCTGCATACGGTACAAAACTGTCGACGCCTTCTTCAAACTTCAGACTATCACTGCCGCCCATATCGTACCGTTGCCAGTTGCGGGCACGGTTTGAACCTTCGCCCCAGTATTCTTTCATATAATTTCCGTTGACCATCAGTTTGCGTGTCGGGCTTTCGTCGAAACGGGCAAAATATCGTCCCATCATGATAAAATCAGCGCCCATAGCCAGTGCCAGCACCATGTGATAATCCTGTACAATTCCGCCATCAGAACAAATCGGAACGTAAATTCCGGTCTTTTTGAAATATTCATCGCGGGCTTCGGACACTTCTATCAGTGCTGTTGCTTGTCCGCGTCCGATACCTTTTTGTTCACGGGTAATACAAATAGAACCGCCGCCAACGCCTACTTTCACAAAATCGGCTCCGGCTTCAGCCAGATACAGAAATCCGTCACGGTCAACCACATTTCCGGCACCAACTTTTACATTTTCACCGTAAGAAGATTTGATATATTCGATGGTTTCTTTTTGGTAAACTGAAAAACCGTCGGAAGAATCAATACACATAACATCCACACCGGCAGCAAGCAATGCCGGAACACGTTCCACGTAGTCACGGGTATTTATACCGGCACCTACCAACAGTTTCATATTATCATCCGAAAGTTCGTTAGGATTGGCCTTATGGTTCTCGTAATCCTTGCGAAACACAAAATATTTCAGGTTCTGATCTTTATCAATAATCGGTAAACAATTGAGTTTGTGATCCCAGATAATATCGTTGGCATCTCCAATAGAAATTCCAAACTCGCCGGTAACGAGTTTTGCAAAAGGATTCATAAACTCTTTGACCTTTGTATCCGGATTGTCGCGGGTTATCCGGTAATCACGACCGGTAACAATTCCAAGCAATTTACCATCCGATGTTCCATCATCCGTTATACCTATGGTACCATGACCTGATCTTTCTTTCAAAGCAATCACCTCACTCAACGTGTTTTCAGGTGTCAGGTTGGCATTACTTACCACAAATCCGGCTTTGTAACTTTTCACTTTGAATACCATTTCAGCCTGCGATTCGATGCTCTGTGACCCGAATATAAATGAAAGTCCGCCATAACGTGCCAACGCAATGCCCATTTTATGGTCCGAAACTGATTGCATGATAGCAGATACAAAAGGTATGTTGAGGGAAATCGGAGCTTTTTCTCCTTTCCTGAATTTCACAAGCGGGGTTTTCAGTGAAATATTCGCAGGGTTACAATCTTTGGTAGTTAAACCCGGTATCAATAAATATTCGCTGAAAGTGCGTGAAATATCGTTTAAAATATGTGCCATATTGAGGTTGATTAAAAGTTTGGCAAAGATAACCAAATTTCGAATACCATTCAAACATTAAAAGTCATCTTTAATTCAATTACAGCTATTTATACCAATTATACAATATCCACTAATTTCAATCAACTAAATATGATTGAATTAACAACAATTTAATCCTGATTTCTCCTGCTATTTTACAATTCAATTTTTAGTAAACGCGTTTAAATAAGACCTACAACCCGATTAAACGTCAATAAATGCAGATGTAAATAATATGACCTATAAATTACGATTAATAATTGCTAAAAATCTGTTCACATCGTTTAAATTCAGATTATAAATGATAACTTTGCAAAGCATTTTTGTTTTGTAATACAACAAAACAAGTAAAATACCGTTTAAATCCTGATAAAACCGTAGTGTTAATTCAAAGTTTATAAATCATTAAATCATTTATGAAACGTTCAGTATTAAGTTTAGTTGCTTTTTTTGCATTATCGTCGGCCATATGTGCCCAATCTACCGATCCGATTCTTATGACCATTAACGGTAAACCTGTTCACAAATCGGAATTTGAATACATTTACAACAAAAACAATTCCAACAACTCACTGGATAAGAAAACGTTGGAAGAATATGTTGACTTATTTGTAAATTTCAAATTAAAAGTTGAAGAAGCTAAAACGCAGGGAATAGACACCACAAAATCTTTTATTAATGAATTATCCGGCTATCGTTCGCAGCTGACAAAGCCTTACCTGACCGATTCGAAAGTGGATGATGCCACATTGCGTGAAGCTTATGACCGCTCAAAAGAAGACATTGATGTAAGCCACATTTTGATTCGAATTCCCCAAAATGCAACTCCGGCTGACACGTTGAAAGCGTGGAACGACATTAATTCCGTTGCAAAGCGCCTGTTGAAAGAAGATTTTTCAAAAGTAGCCAAAGAAGTTTCTCAGGATCAGAGCGCCGAGCAAAACAAAGGCCATATCGGCTGGATTTCTGCTTTCCGCACCGTTTATCCTTTCGAAACAATGGCTTATAACACACCGGTTGGTACAATTTCGAAACCGGTTCGTACTGCATTCGGATATCATATTTTGAAAGTTCATGGCCGACGTGCTTCATTGGGCGAAGTGTTGGTTGCTCATATCATGACTTTTACGTCCAAAGATAAAGGTCAGGACAGCATTAATAACAGAGCCAAAGCGCTTATTGATTCCATTTATTCCCGCATCAAAGCTGGTGACGATTTCGGAATGCTGGCAAGCAAATACTCCATGGATAAAGGTTCTTCGGTGAAAAACGGTGAACTTCCCTGGTTTGGTACCGGCCGTATGGTTCCTGAATTTGAAACCGCTGCCTTTGCCTTGAAAAATAAAGGAGATTATTCGGAACCTATCCAATCTCAATACGGATGGCATATTTTGAAACTGATTGATAAAAAAGGACTTGCTCCATACGAAGAACTGAAAGCCGACCTGGAACGCAAAGTAAAACGCGACGAGCGTGCCAACCGCGGACAACAGGCATTTTTGGCCAAATCGAGAACCGACAATAACTACAAACAAAACAATGCTGCTATACAGGAATTCGTAAAATTGCTGGACAAACGCACCTTGAACGATTCTATTTTTAAAGTGGAAATAGCCAAATTAGATAAACCAATTTGCAGCTTTGCCGGAAAAAATTATACGCAGGCTGATTTTGCAAGCTATCTGAAGAAAAACCCCAACACGGAAAAAACCATTGCTTCCGAAATAATCGGTGAGAAATTTGATGCTTTTGCTGACGCTGCTTTGCTGGTTTACGAAGACACTCAACTGGAAAATAAATACGATGATTTCCGGAATCTGATGCAGGAATACCACGACGGAATTTTACTTTTCGAAGTAAGTAACCGAGAAGTTTGGGACAAAGCATCGAAAGATACCAAAGGGTTGGAAAAATACTTCAATACACACAAAGACGTTTACAAATGGGAAAAACCACATTATAAAGGCCGTGTGATACTTTGCAAAGATATGAAGACTTTTGATGCAGCAAAACTCATTGTGAAACGAAACGTTATCGATTCAATTGACAAATACCTTCGTGTCCGCCTGAATGACAGCATTCAACACGTGAAAGTAGAAAAAGGACTTTGGGTTCAGGGTGATAATAAAGTGGTTGATAACCAGGTTTTCAAAACTAAAGACAAATTTGAGCCGGCAAAAGATTATCCATATTCATTTGTGGTTGGTAAAGTGATTGCTAAACCGGAAGATTACACCGATGTTCGCGGATTGGTGACAGCCGATTATCAGGAATTTTTGGAACAGGAATGGATTAAGGCACTTCGGGCAAAATATCCGGTAAAAGTTGACGAAAATGTTTTGAAAACGGTTAAGAAAAACTAACATAAATCCTAATCGCAAGAATAAAAGTCTACCTTTGGCTTTTATTCTTGCTTTTTTTTGCCCGTACCGGTCACTTTCAATTCTTTTATAATGACTAAGTTTACTATCATTTCCCTATTGGTTCTTTCATTTTTCCTTTCCTTTTCCTGCACCCGTAAAACGCAGGAAGTAAAAGGCAATCCGATACTCGAAGTGGAAGGAAAGTATTTATATGCCGACGAAATTCAGCATGTGATTCCGCCCAATGTAAACGACACCGACAGCACCCAGATTGCCGACAGTTATATCCGCAAATGGGTGACCGATGTGTTGGTTTATGAAAACGCCAAACGGAATGTGACCAATAAAGCTGAGATTGATGAACTGGTTGAGAGTTACCGTAAATCGCTCACCATTCACCAGTACCAGCAAAAAATGATTGACCAACGATTGCCGAAAGAGCCTTCGGAAGAAGATTTGAAAGCTTTTTACACGCAATACAGCGACCAGTTGATGCTGAAAGAAAACATAGTCAAAGGCCTGTTGCTGATTGTTCCGCAGAATGCTCCCAAAATAGCCGCCGTGCGAAGCTGGGTGCAATCGGGTAATGCAAAATCGCTGGAAAGCATTGAGAAATACAGTATTCAGAATGCCATCAGCTACGATTATTTCGGCGATAAATGGCTGGAGTTTGGCGAAATCCTGAAAAAGATACCGCTGAAAATTGAAGATCCGGCTAAGTTCGTAGCGTCAAACCGTTTCGTGGAAGCATCGGACAGTACGCATCATTATTTCCTCCGCATTGAAGCATTTAAAACCAGTGGCCAGGTGGAACCGTACGAAAGAGCCCGAAACCGGATAGCCGTTATTTTACTGAACAAACAAAAGGCTGATTTTATTTCCAAATTTGAAGATGACGTGTATAACGATGCGGTAAGCAACGAAACCGTGACTTTCTTCAAGAAGAATAAGCAAAAGAAGTAAAATCGAATTTCCAACCACCCAATAGGAAATTTCAGTATCCTATTTCGGTTCTTCCTAACTATAAAATTACGTAGACCTAAGTACAAAATCCTTCGCTCATTGAGTTGTTTTCATTCATATTGAGTCTGTATAGTTTGTTTTAAGCTGATAAAAATAAAGAATGTTGAGTAAATACCCACCATCCTTTATTTATTTTTGCAAACCCTTGTTGATTTACAAGCTCTTAGCTATTCAACGCCAAATCTGATACATTACCGCTTAGTACTGTGTTAATACATATTTAACCGTATTCCATTCATTATTTTTAAATACCAAAGTTGATACAATATTAATATCCTTTCCACAATAGTAATAGTTAACAAAAGC
>CAIYTJ010000034.1 GCA_903929065.1 uncultured Bacteroidales bacterium
GCATCAGATGTAAATAAATATTGTTCAGCTGCAGCTGGCAGTTTTATTGAATACACCGAGTCAGTAGGGTTTACAATTAAAGCTGCAATTCCATCCGGTGAATTTTTCAGGTTATGCACAAAAACATCAACACCTTCATTATTTATTCCTGATTCATATACTTTTGTTCCCATTAATTTGCTCCAGAGCAGAGCAGCCCAATAGTTGGGTCGTGGATTGTATGTGTCGTGGTCAAGTATTGCATATTCACTCGTGGCAAGTGTATTGTGCATCACCACTTTCACATTTTTTTTAGCTAATCTGCCTAATTGCTCCAAATACCGGAAACAATCTACATAAGTAGCAGCCCAACGATTACCTCCACAGGCAGCCTCAGCTGTTTCTGTCAACCAGATTTGTTTTCCCTGTTGATATTTATCACGAATTTCTTCGTAATATTTAAGTCCAAGCTCTGTTTTACTAAGCCATTCTTTTGAAAGGGCATATTCAGGAGTAAGATTGCCAAAACATCTTTTAGATACACCTCCATAATAATGATAGGAAAAAATATCAAAATCGGGTTTTGGTGAAACTAAGAAAAGTTTGTCTGTTGCCATTTCCTCTTCGGTTGGCAAAATTCCACCTTCACCTGTATTGCCAGGTCCTACAATTTGTGTTTCAGGGGATGTTTTTTTCATAAAACGTTTGAATGCAGCAAAATCACGTGCAAAATAGGATGGATCATATTTTTTTGGCGCCCCCCCGTAACTTGCGTGTGATGGTTCATTAAACATTTCGGCAGCAGCAATTTCTCCTCCAATTGATTTGGTATAATTAATAAGTGACTCTGCCTGTAATGGTGTCCAGTTTCCTTGCTTATCCCTGATACCATCACTAATAGCAAATGATGTTACCAATTTAGCATTCACTGCATTACAAAAATCAACCACTCCCTTCCACTCATATCTGGTTAATACATTTTCAAACCCGACTGGTGCTGTGGTTATTGCAGGCTCATCATTATCCTGAAAATAGGTTGTATTTGCCCAAGTACCACTGACGCGGATATAAGTTGATCCAAGTGCTGAAGTTAGCATTTGTATTTTTTTTCCACTAAGGTTTATAGGAGGCATTTTTCTTTTTAATGCGTCAAAACCTCCTCTTTTCTTCACCTTTATGGTGTCTTGTATTTCGTAGGGTATCCAGAATTTTCCACCAACGACTTCACACATTTCAACATTAAACGATTGATATCTGGGATCTACTTCTCCCACTTGTTCGAGATTTGTAAGATTGAGATTAATTCTTTCTTCTTTTGCTGGTTGAGAATTGCCTGCTGAATTAGATGATTTTAATTCTTTGGCAGAAATGTTCATTCCCAAAAACATGAGAAGAATAACTATAAAGATTTTTGTTTTCATAAAGATATATTGTATAAAATAGTTTGTAATAAGTTTCTTTGTTTATAATAAAGTGAGTAACTGACTACGTTTTACTTTTGAAAAATAGAGGTATCGTGTTTTTTCGTCAATTCATTAATCTGCAACTGAGGTGTCAGAGCTTTATTTACTTTCTCTACGACTATCTCTTTTGACAATGTAAAAGATTTTTCTAATTTGATATTTTCACTCGAAGCACCGATTTTTATTGTATAGTTTCCAGCATCAGCAATCCAGGCTGATTGATCTGTATTAAATGATGAAAGGTCTTTGGCATTAAGTGTAAGAGTGATTGTTTGTGAAGAACCTGGTTGAAGAAGTTCTGTTTTTCCAAAAGCTTTTAGTTCTTCTACTGGTTTATCTATGCTTTTTGAAGGTGCACTAAGATATAATTGAACCACCTCTTTACCTGGCACTTTTCCAGTATTGGTAATTGTAATTTTTGCAGTCAATTTATCTTTAAACTTAGAAGAGCTCAATTTTAAATCACTGTAAATAAATGTTGAATATGAAAGTCCGTAACCAAATTCGTAGGCTGGTTTTACGCCAAAAGTAGTATGATAACGATATCCAACATAAATACCTTCATCATACGGGATTTCAGTGTATGGTTGTTTTGTGATGACAGTTTTGATGATTTTATCGGGGAATACTTTTCCGGGGAAGCTTTTTGCCGATGGTACATCGGTGTATGAAGCTGGAAATGTAGTTGCCAGTTTACCCGAAGGATTTACTTTACCACTTAATACGTCAGCTATTGCATTTCCACCTTCCTGACCAGGTTGCCATGCCAACAATATTGCATCTGCATAATCTCTCCATTGCATTACATCTAGTGCATTTCCAACATTAAGCACTACAATTACCTTTTTGTTTTGTGCATGAAATGTTTCAGCAACAGATTTAATAGCCGTTTTCTCTGCATCTGTCAAATAATAATTACCTTCTATTTTTCCATCATTACCCTCTCCAATTCTTTTGCCAATAGCGAAAATAGCAATATCGGAGATAGTAACTTTTTTATTAAGTAACTCATTATCTA
>CAIYTJ010000035.1 GCA_903929065.1 uncultured Bacteroidales bacterium
AAAACAAATATAAGTCAACATAGCAGCACATAGCTTATTTAATGTAACTATATGAACTATATTTTCAACAAAAAATATGCTGTGTTGCTATATAACTATGTGCAACTATGTGATTGAAAAACACGTCTATTAATTATTACTCTAAAAAAACACCCATTCCGAAAACTTAAACGAATTGAAGATTGTTATGAATGATGAGAAAGTAATGCCGGGAATAATTCGGAAACCTTTAAAAATTCAATATTATGGAAGACAAACTAATGACATTAAAGAATTATGAAACCGTGGTAGAAGCCATGTTTGATCAGGAATTATTGCGTGAAAACAACATCGAATGCTCCATTAACAATGAAGATTCGGTGGAATTAATGCCAATGTTTGGAGAAATCAACGAAGGGCTTAGAATTATGGTGTTTGAAAAAGATTACGATCGATGCATTGCCTTATTGGAAGAATATAAAAAAACAATTGACAGTGAACAATAGACAGTTAGCAGTGAACAGTTAGCAGTTAGCAGTCAGCAGTCAGCAGTAAACAGTTAGCAGTCAGCAGTAAACAGTTAGCAGTTAGCAGTGAACAATTATCAGTTGACAGTGAAGAGTTAGCAGTTAGTAATCATTTCCCGATATTTCTTTCCGGTTGCAGGATGCACCAAATCCGGAGCAATTTCACACAAAGGAATCAGCACAAAATCCCGTTCCAACATAAGTGGATGCGGGATTTTTAATGTAGGCTGGTCAATAATTAAATTGTCATACAGTAAAATATCAATATCAATTATCCGGTCGGAATAGGATTGGGAGGTTTTAGTGGCGCGCCCCATTTCTTTTTCAATTTCCTGCGTTTTCGTCAATAATTCGAATGGCGAAAAACGGGTTTCCAGCAAAACTACAGCATTTAAGAATGAATTATCCGTTTCAAATCCCCACGGTTTGAAATCATAAAAACCTGACTGACATATGATATTGCCAACTTCGAGAGACAATTTTAATATTGCCTCGTTCAGGTTTCGTTCTTTATCGCCCAAATTAGTTCCCAAACTTAAATAAACAAGTGCCATAAAATCCACAATTTTATGCAAATATAGCCAAAACTCTGCCAAACTCTGCCTTTTTGTCAGTATTAGTCATCTATTTTTAAGTCATTCTATTGAATCTTTAATCAAATGACGATTGGCATACACTTTGTAAAATCCAAAGCGTAGCAAAAAAACGAAAACTCAAACGTATTAAATAAAATCAAAAAAAATTATGGGAAAAATTATTGGAATTGACTTAGGAACCACAAACTCTTGTGTTTCTGTTATGGAAGGTAACGAACCAATCGTTATCGCCAACAGCGAAGGAAAACGTACTACGCCTTCTGTAGTTGGATTTGTTGAAGGTGGCGAACGAAAAGTAGGTGATCCTGCAAAACGTCAGGCCATTACTAACCCAACAAAAACCGTTTCTTCTATCAAACGATTCATGGGTGAATCTTACGACCGTTTGGCAAAAGAAATTGCCCGCGTACCATTTAAAGTGGTAAAAGGTGATAACAACACCGCTCGTGTTGATATTGACGGACGTATGTATTCTCCACAGGAAATTTCGGCTATCATTCTTCAGAAAATGAAAAAAACTGCCGAAGATTATCTTGGACAGGAAGTGACCGATGCAGTTATTACTGTTCCGGCATATTTTAACGATTCACAACGTCAGGCAACGAAAGAAGCCGGCGAAATTGCAGGATTGAATGTTCGTCGTATTATCAACGAACCAACTGCTGCCGCACTGGCTTATGGTTTGGATAAAACCAACAAAGACATGAAAATCGTGGTTTTCGACTGCGGTGGTGGTACTCATGACGTTTCTGTACTGGAATTGGGTGATGGCGTATTTGAAGTAAAATCTACCGATGGTGATACTCACCTGGGTGGTGACGACTTTGACCACCGTATTATCGACTGGCTGGTTCAGGAATTCAAAAACGAAAACAGCAATATCGATTTGAGTAAAGATCCAATGGCTCTGCAACGGTTGAAAGAAGCTGCTGAAAAAGCAAAAATCGAATTATCAAATACCACTTCTTCGGAAATCAATTTGCCCTATATTATGCCGGTTGACGGTGTGCCACGTCACTTAGTTCGCACACTGACCCGTGCCAAATTCGAACAACTGATTGACGATTTGATTCAACGTACCATCGAACCTTGTCGTACCGCTTTGAAAAATGCCGGTCTGACTATCGGTGATATTGACGAAGTAATTTTGGTAGGTGGTTCAACCCGTATTCCTGCTATTCAGTCGGCTGTTGAGAAATTCTTCGGAAAATCTCCTTCAAAAGGGGTGAATCCGGATGAAGTTGTAGCCGTTGGTGCTGCCATTCAGGGTGGTGTTCTTTCGGGAGATGTAAAAGATGTATTATTACTTGATGTTACACCACTTTCACTTGGTATCGAAACAATGGGAAGCGTAATGACTAAACTGATTGAATCGAACACGACTATTCCAACGAAAAAATCGGAAACATTTACCACGGCTGCCGACAATCAGCCTTCAGTAGAAATTCATGTATTGCAGGGCGAACGTCCGTTGGCAAACCAAAATAAATCACTGGGCCGCTTCCACCTGGATGGCATTATGCCTTCACGTCGTGGTGAGCCGCAAATTGAAGTAACTTTCGATATTGATGCCAATGGTATTCTTCATGTTTCAGCCAAAGATAAAGCAACCGGAAAACAACAAAGTATCCGTATTGAAGCTTCTTCCGGACTGAGCGATGCTGAAATCAAACGTATGAAAGACGAAGCTGCTGCCAATGCTGAAAGTGATGCTAAGGAAAAAGAAAAAATCGACAAACTGAACCATGCTGACAGTTTGATTTTCCAGACTGAAAAACAGTTGAGCGAATTTGGCGACAAACTTCCTGCCGACAAAAAAGGTCCGATTGAAGCTGCTTTGGCTAAATTGAAAGAAGCTCACAAGGCTCAGGATATTGCCGGAATTGATGCTGCTACCAACGAACTGAATACGGTTTTCCAGGCTGCAAGCCAGGAAATGTACAACGCTCAAAATGCACAGGGAGAACAAGCCCAACCAAACGCCGGCGGACAACAAGCTCAGGGTGGAAATAAAGAAGGCGATGTCACTGATGTGGATTTTGAAGAAGTAAAATAGTCGCCATTAGCAACCTATTAACATGAATTGACTAACCTCTGTAAACCAAATGTTTACAGAGGTTTTTAATTTTTATTTTAATGCTTATCTATTTGTGTAATTGGGTTTTTAATAGTATATTTGTACCATATTTGTATCGCGCCTTATTCATAAGACAATGTGCGCCTTATAAATGCTTATAAGTTCTTAGTGTGTTTTGTTCTGTCTTATTTCCTACGACAATCTAAAATTTGATGCTATGGGTTACAGTAAATTAAAAATCCCAAAAGTCTGCGAGTGCTGCAAGAAACCATTCGAAGCAAAAACTGTCCTAACTCGATTCTGTAGTACACAGTGTGTAAACAAAGCCGACCGTACAAGAAAGAAGGATGCTAAAGAGCAAACCAAAGCTCAAGCAGAAAAAGAACAGAAAACAGAAGTAATTGCGGACATACAAAGCCGCCCTTACATTTCCATTCCGGAAGCCACTCTTCTTTTCGGGATTTCAAAAGACACGTTACGCCGCCTGATTAAAAGCGGAAAGATACCGGCTCACAATCTTGGTCAAAGATTGACCAGGATAAGCAGGGTTCACCTCGAATCTCTGTTCGTTCCAATTGCTATGCCCGAACCGATACCTGAACCACCAAAAGAGTATAAGGCCGAAGACTGCTATACAATTGGCGAGGTTCAAAAGAAGTTTGGTATATCAGACAAAACCCTATTCTTGGCAATCAAACGGCTGAACATAGACAAAATTCCAATCGGGAAATATGTATATGTCCCTAAAGAACAAATCGACAAAGTTTTCGCACCAACTCAATCTAATTAATCTATGAAACTACTATCAAACACTAAAGCAACGGTTCGCATACGTAAAGCTGAAGACCGTAAAGAATGGTATCTTTATATTGAGAGTTACCCGGTTATTGTGGACGGCAAGGCAACAAGAGTACGGCAGTATTTGAACCGATCAGTTACCACTATCGAATGGGATAAAAAACGAACAGCAAGAACAGAACCTGACGGCAGCAAAACATATAAGCCAAAGCGAGATGATAATGGCTTGATTATATGCAAAAGCGAAATGGACCGTGCAAGTATTGTTTATGCTGATGGAATTCGCGCATTACGTCAAAAGGAATTTGATAATGCTGAACTTTACACAGATGATGATAATAGAAAGGTTGAAGCCAAACAGAAAGCAGAAACCAACTTCATTCTATACTTTGAAAAATTAGCCTACAAACGGAATAAAAATCGCTCTGAGAGCATTCTGTTAAGTTGGCTTTGCGTGTATGACTATCTGAAAAAATTCGGTGGAGAAACACTTTTATTTGCCAACCTTACTGAAAGTTGGTGTGAAGACTTCAAAGAATTTTTGCTTACAACCAAAAGCCGGAAATCAAGCGAAGCAATCTTAGCTCAAAATACAGCGGTAACTTATTACAGTATTTTCAAGGCAGCACTAAAAAAAGCATTTGTTGATGGCTACTTAACAACAGACCTGAGCGCAAAAACCAAAGGAATTAAATTGTTAGAAACCCGCAGGGAGTTCCTTACTATTGAGGAGCTAAACAAACTTGCAGAAACACCCTGCAACAACCCTACATTGAAAAAAGCAGCTTTATTTTCAGCTCTCACAGGGTTGCGGTTATCCGATGTTCAAAAACTGATATGGAAAGAACTTGTTTTCGATGGTTCATTGTATAAAATCAATTTCACCCAGAAGAAAACGAAAGGAGTTGAATATATGCCTATTTCAGAGCAAGCCTTTGGAATATGTGGCGAAAGAGGTGAACCCAATGCACTTGTTTTTGAAAAGTTGCCCGATTCCGCTTGGATATCGTCACCACTCAAACACTGGGTAAAATCCGCAGGGATAAACAAAAAAATCACATTCCATTGTTTCCGCCACACCTTTGCCACTTTGCAATTAACCAATGGCACCGATATTTATACTGTAAGTAAAATGCTTGGTCATAAAGATTTGAAAGTAACACAAATCTATGCAAAGATTGTCGACGAAACAAAACAGAAAGCGGCCGGAGCTATTAAACTAAATATCAAACTTTAAATCCGTTTATTATGAATCTAATAATTTATAACAGCATTGTGAACGGAAACCTCCGTCCAAACAATTTGAAGGATAAAATCAATTATTCTTCGATAGCTCATTTATTGAATAAGACTCCTAAAACGACACCCGAAGCCGAACAGGCAT
>CAIYTJ010000036.1 GCA_903929065.1 uncultured Bacteroidales bacterium
GAGGCTTTTCTTTTTTATTTTAGTGTCCATTTCAGTTTGTCAAGCTTATACTTGAAAAGACTATCGCTAACAAATGGTCTTATTATTTTTTTGTCAGCTTCATTCAGGAAATCAAGGGAATTGTTTTTTGCGAAGATTACATTATTTTCATTTGCAAAATTTAATGACACAAAACTGATTCCAATTGTTTTTCTAACCCAATCCAAATCTATTTTATCTGCCGGAATATCTCTGTCATTAAGCCACTCATAAGCTTTTGGCATCTCAAATTTAAGTGGTATTACATTCCAGGCAGTATCGTAAAATTCAATGGTTGACTGGCAAATTGGCGCACAAATGGTTTTAATTATTCCAATATAAGGAATGGAGTCTGTTAAGTAATTAATTTTCATCTCGAAAGTTGAAGTTGGTGTGTTTTTCACGATAATCCTTTCATTCAATGTATCCATAACCATTAAATAAGCCTGATTACCAAAACGATTTGCAGTACTGTCACTTTGATGAGCTTTGTGATATTCAAGCAACTCCAATCTGTTCTGACTGCTTAAGGTCGGATTAAGGATATCCGGCATTTTTACATACAATTCTTCAATCGACTGTGAAAAAAGTGATTGTACAATAAAAAGCGAACTGATTATAAGCCAATTATTTTTGTGTAGCAGGTTTTTCTTCATTTAATTTCTTACTTTTTGTGCCGACTAATAAACTCCAGTAGTAATTGAATAGTTCACTAACAGAATTGAAATCTTCTTTATAGACAAGTCCAACGCCTTCGGTCTGAGTTGTTTTGCTAATGAGTTGTTGATTTCGGTCAATAGTATGGTTATACGCTTTAAAACGTAATTTCCCGGCGTTTGTCAATAAATATTGAACATCTATATCGTTAATAAATTTACTCGCATCACTAGGCAGGTTATCAATTCTATAACCAAAATTACCATTTATAATCAACCTGTCGTTCGGCTGAAAAAGAACCTGTGCACGAACATCTGTATTTTGAATGTCATTGGTTCTGACATCAAAACCTAAAGAGAGATTATTAGATTTTGACATTTGAGTAATCCAATTATTAAGCTGCGCACTAAGTGTTGAAGCTGCAAATGATATTGCTTCACTAGTTCCCAGGTTATTGGCTGCAGCTGTAGCTTTCAGATAATCAGGCGTATAGAACTTATTGAATACCAGCAAATAAAGAATCTGTCGATTCATCATTTCATCTGTGTTTATAATATTCCTGACACGTTGCTTCACTCCTTCATCGCTTTGAGGCAAATCTATATCAAATCTGACTGTTGGTTTCATGATATTATCAGTCAGCTTCAATACGCAGTTCACAGGAACACTTGAACGGGTATTACTATTAACCAGCGTTTCGTCAATATCTTTCAGTGAAGCCGTGAGTGGATAAATCGCACCTATATTTCCCTGTGCATTATATGGACTACCAGTCCAGGAAAGTGTACTTCCCTGATCTATTTTAAACTCTTTGCGAAACAGATTTTGAAGAGTAAACAAATAATAACCATTATTGATTGTGTAGGTTCCATAGAGTTTGATATCCGAAAAAGTGTCAAATTCTACCCTTAAATTTCCATTTCCTCTACCGGTAATCATATCACCACCTTTAGGGTCAACAATAAGCTCCATATCTGCGTTTGGATTTACTTCGATCTGAAGATTTACTTTCACATTCATGTCACTTGCAACCGGCTTTCTATTGATAATCGAATCTTTTCTAGAATAATTTTTTTTATTAATAAAACTAATAAAGCTGTTATCCGAGGCTTTTGATGCTCCGCCCATCTGTATATAACATTTTGTATTTGGTTGAGAAACAGCATTTACCATTATGTTAGCTTCTTTCTCATCTCCAAAAATATGAACTGTCCCATTTGCATATGCTTTTCCAAAAAAATAATCATTGTCTTCTGCATGTGTATTAAGTGCCATAACATTTTTTCCAACTATATTAACATCATATTTCATATGTTGAAAAAATCCGTTGTGGGTTAATCTGCCATTTAGAATTGCTGAATTTCTGTCCTGATCATATACTTTGACATTTCTGAATTGGATAGTTTTTTGAGTCAAATGCACTGAATCATCTATAAAATATTTGGTTTTCAACGTTCTGATTGTCGTCTGACCGCCAGTCACATATCCGTCACCTTCAAAACTGATACCATGCTTTAATGGACCAAACATCCTTATTTTCCCACTTGCATAACCTTTAAAATCTTTGGCAACAACATCAAAATACATTTGCAAAAATTCCAAACTGAATTTTCTTGCATCATATCTGATATCAATGGTATCAGTTGCAGGTGTGTAAACTCCATTTGCAATTACCAATGTATCATTTTTATCGCCTGTAAAAAATCCGTGGGCAAGAAGTTGATTCCGTTCTTTATCCCAATTAGAGAATACATTTGCATCACCAACTACCTTATGATTTAACGAAAAGTTTTTTACTTTTATTTTAGCCTCAAAAACCGGTTGTGAAAGTGCGCTTAACAATGTTGCATTTCCAGTAGCAATTCCACCTATGCTGATTCCTCTTAATTTTAAAAGTACCATTATGAAATCAAGGTCTAATTCACTCATAACTACCTCTACTTTATCATCTTTACTTTTGGATGCAATCCCGTTGACGTGTACAAATTGTTTATGGTTTTCCAAATTAAAGTTTCTAACCTGAATGGTACTATCCACATTAAAATCAATCTGACATTTATGAATATTCCAGGTAGAGTCATTAATAATTATTTGTGTCGGACGTATATTGATTTGAGCTGCCATTTTACCATTTTCATTTCTGAATTTTGTAACAGCTTGAATTTCACCGGCATTTGTAATTTGTTGTGAATTCTGCCAACCCAATTGAGTTCCTATAGTATCTTTTGAAGCTATTGATTTCAAGAAAACATTTAATATTTCTTCTTTAGTTTGTAATTGAGCACGTGTTGTAAATTGCAATTGCTGCTTCGGATTTTCCAGGTGTAGTGAAATATTTTGAATTTGCTGTTTGTTTGATTTTAACATCGGCACATTTCCTGAGATGTCAATTTTATTTGTTTTCTCATCTATAAATCCTTTAAGAGTGGATACACCTTCCAGTGAATATGGCAAAGCAAGGACTTCGGAAATATCCTTAGTACCAGCCACTTTAAAATCAATATTAATGTAATTTGGTGTTTTGTCAGTAATTTTTTCATCTTTTGAACCCAACGATGGCAAATAGTTCTGAATAATTTTATCAATCGTTAATCCCAACGTGCTATATTTAAAATTCCCTTTCAATGAGCCGTTTATAAAATCAGAATTAACTATAATATTTCTATTATCCGTTCCGATACGCGAAACAATTTCAAAATTATCAACGTTTAGTGTTTTGGTTTGATTTGTGAATTTGATTCCATCAAAACGAATATAACCATTGATGTTATCAATAGAATTACCAACTATATTGGTTTTACCATTAAATGAAAGCAATGCACCGGGATAGGTATTAATAATTTTCAATGCATTTAAGTTTGTATTATGTACAGCAAGACTAAAATCGTAAACCGGTAACTTTTGCGTCAAATCAATTTTTCCAACAAAATGTG
Organism: uncultured Bacteroidales bacterium; assembly: GCA_903929065.1. Classification (GTDB taxonomy): domain Bacteria; phylum Bacteroidota; class Bacteroidia; order Bacteroidales; family Paludibacteraceae; genus Paludibacter. The sequence goes on from CAIYTJ010000036.1 coordinate 3,609, forward strand.
CATCAATGTTTTGATCTTGTAAGTCAGCAGTACCATCAAAACCTTTTCCATCATACTTTCCATCAAACTGAATATCACGATAAGTGTAATTATTCAATCTGAATTCAGAAATTTCCGCGTTTATAGTCCCCTGCAAAGTAGAATTTTCTCTTTTTAACCCTTTGGTATTCAGGCTGAATGAAGTATTTCCAACTTGTTTATTTCCCAGTAGTTTTCCTAACTGCAAATTATCAGATTTTATTGTTCCATTGTAAGCAAGGTCTTTCAGTTGATTTTCAAATTTCAATGAAATATCTGTCGAAACACTCCCAACGCTTGTGTTCAGATTACCATAAAGCACCAGGTTGTTTAAAAATCCGGTAATATTTCCTTTATAATGAATCAATCCGAGTTGATTCAATTCTTTAGGTAAAATGAAAGGTTTTCTGGTCAATTCGGATATGAAATCCTGTAAGTCAGCTCTCTGAAAATGCAAATCTTTTATTTTTCCATATACAAAAACTTCACGCAAATCCGGCAAACCGTTAACATCCAAATCAGCATTAATCAGAAATGAATTCCCGTACTTAATTTCCATTTTTTCAAAACGCATATTTTTCACTCTTCCGGTAATTAATCCTTTAAGTGTAGCAACACCTTTTAAGTTTTTGAACTCCGGAACGAATGCTTTTAAGTCTGAAAATGCAATGGTGGAAGGTTTAATCGGTGCATTCCACCTAACTTTATTGGCAAAGTGCTTCAAATCACCTAGACTGTCATATTTCAATTGAATATCTTCCAGATTTATGTTGGAATCAGGCATTTTCAATTCTATGAATGGACTTGTTATGGATTTTCTCGAGCCGAATATTTTAGTTTTAAAGTCAGAAAGAATTAAACCTGACTGTTCAGTTGCGCTGAGATTAATCACATTCAAATTGAACGAATCCTTTTCCAAAAGGTTTAATGAAATGTCTGAATTTATATTGCTTATTTTTAGCTTATTACCATTGAAAACTCCTTTAGGTACAACTTGCAGCTCTTTCTGATTTGTATAGGTGAAGCGGCTGTTTTTTATCCGGAAATGGTTAATCCTATAGATAATTTGAGCTGTATCCTTTTTTTGTGGTGATTTGAATGCTTCAATTATAAAATCAATATTGGAGTGACCCTTTTTGTCAATTACCAAATTACCATAGAACTGATTCAGGTCAACTGAAGTAAAAATAATTTTACCCTGAAAGAATTTCCAAAATTTGAAATGTGCATCAGCCTGGTTTACAGATAAAAGTGTATCCTTTTGTGAATCTTCGACATATAAATCTGTAATCCTGATATCATTAAAAAGTTTATACTCAATTTTACCGACAGTAACTTTGGAGTGAAGTCTTTGGGAAAGTTCAGTCACCACAGCATTAGATATAAAATTCTGCATAATGCTGGTTTGCAACATCATATAC
>CAIYTJ010000037.1 GCA_903929065.1 uncultured Bacteroidales bacterium
AAAATCTTTTCAGGCATCTGTTGGCACTGAATATAATTATATGAATCAATTTATGGTTCGTGCCGGATATTTTTATGAAAGCCCGGAGAGAGGTAATCGTAAATATTTTTCTGTAGGTGTAGGATTAAAATATGATGCCATCGGAATAAATTTTTCTTATTTGGTCCCTTCGGGAAATGGCATTACTCGTAATCCATTATCCAATACTTTAAGACTGGGATTAAATTTTGATTTGGAAAAAGCGGATGAAGTGCATAAGAATTAACCTCACCCTTCCGTCCCTCTCCTGAAGGAGAGGGAAACTACATCTTGATTCTATATATCATTATTTTGGGAGGAACATTTCGTTGTTATTCAACAATGGCTCACCCTTCCGTCCCTCTCCTGAAGGAGAGGGAAACTACATTTTCCTATTAACAGCATCATTCAAGTGAGAAGCAGCAAACCCAAATAATAAGATTCTCTTGCCGATGTTGGTCGCTGACCAACATCATATTGTCGAACGAAATATAAATTCTGTTGGTCAGCGACCCACAGTGGTAGAGTGAGAAAATATACGAGTGAAACCGCTCGACGAACGTCATAACGAGTAGCCAATTTTTGCGTTGCAAACAAGCTCTTTGAAAATGACACAATACCAACTTCGTCATTACTTTCTCTTAAAAAAATCCGAAGGATTTTCCTTTGTGCCTTTTAACTTCTCCATAATCCTTTGTGCGCTTTGTGCCCTTCGTGGTTAAAAAAAATAGTATATAATATACTCATTTTCAATATGTAAAACCATCTGTCATTGGCAGGCTTCAAAGAACGTTTAATCATAAAACGAAATATTAGTTGCAAATGTGGTGTTATTAATAGTTTGCAGTCAGTGAAGCCGTGGTTATCTCTTTCTATGGAACTTGCCGATGTTGGTCGCTGACCAACATCATATTGTCGAACGAAATATAAATCCTGTTGGTCAGCGACCAACAGGGGCAGAGTTAATGATACAAAAGATCAAATTGACTAATTTCTTCTCCGCTGGGATGTTTGCTGAAGGACCGTCATTTCGAATCCCTGCTAACGAGATGAATTTGCTTATAAAAGGGGTTAGTAGCAGGGTGAGAAATCTCATTCGTGCTACAATATTTTAAAACGGAGTTCACATTTTTTGATTCTCAGCATCTACTCATCTGCACTATGAAATTTAATAAATTGAACTACACTAATGCTCTTTTCTTACTAATATTTACCGAAAACCTCTTGGTAATTGACTTTTTTAAGGGCAATTTTTTCCCTGTTGCTTTATAATAAGCAATTACCTCACTAATCTTTTTTCTATCTTTTGTTGTTAACGGTGTAGGATCAACTACAAAGTCAATTCCTGCCGGCTCTTTTATATATCCCATTGTGATTATAATTTATGTTGGAAAATATTTTTTAATTAGCTTAAGGGCTTCTTGTGGGAAGATTACCATTTTATGTCCCCAATATGTGTTGCACCTAAAGACTTTTCATAATGCTCAATCAATTTTGTCTTAGAAGTGAAAGAAACGAAACCTTGGTATCCTCTGTCCCACGAAGATTTGCAAGTGAAGGCAAATAAATTACCCGGTACGCCTTCATACAATTTATTCTTGCCTAAGTTGAACGGTGCGCTTTCAATAAGGTGTAAATAATAATGATCTGTGTAGTCGCCGATGCTTAAAAGACCTTGAACTATTTCAGGATTGTTTCTTATTGTCAGTTTGAAAACTTGACGGTCTTTAAGTTTCCATTCGTTTGCCCAATTAAAAAGCCAACCATTACTTTTGGTAGTAATTTTCAAGTCTGCTTTTTTTATCGGATGAATATCAGTAGGAAAACTGTCACCAGAAACAGTATTGACGATGCTGTTTGTGAGCTTGTCAATTTCAATTCCTATATGATATTTTTTAGGTAAAGCCACAATTCAAATATACGAAATGTGTTGTAAGAAATTGGAGTAACTGATCGGTTTAATTGCAGTCTTGCCAATGTTGGTCGCTGACCAACATTATATTGTCGAACGAAGTATAAATCCTGTTGGTCAGCGACCAACAGGGGCAGAGCTTTGCTTTGATAGCTTTTAACTAATGGCTAATAGCCAAACAGCTAAACGATAACGTTCATTAAATGTCTTCCTACCTAAAGACCAAAGACCAACCCCCAAAGACTTTCTTCCCCACATCTCTAAATATTCTACTTTCGTAAAAAATAAATCATGCGCATAGGATTTGGTATAGATTTTCATCAATTAGTGGAAGGAAGAGATCTGTGGATCGGTGGTATAAAGATTCCGCATCATAAAGGAGCATTGGGTCAT
>CAIYTJ010000038.1 GCA_903929065.1 uncultured Bacteroidales bacterium
CGGTATTATTATTCTCTTGCAAAACAAGTAGAAGTGAGTTTGGTGTGTATGTAAAAAATGTACAATAAATAGATAAAGCCTTTCTCACTGCGGTGTGAAAGGCTTTTTTAATACGTAAACATTATGGATAGATTATTTGTTTTTGACACAACCTTACGCGATGGCGAACAGGTTCCCGGATGCCAATTGAACACTGTTGAAAAGATTCAGGTGGCAAAAGCACTGGAGACTCTGGGTGTGGATGTGATTGAAGCGGGTTTCCCGATTTCAAGTCCGGGTGATTTTAACTCGGTGGTAGAAATTTCTAAAGCCGTTACCTGGCCGACAATTTGCGCTTTGACGCGCGGAGTACAGAAAGATATTGATGTAGCTGCCGAAGCACTCAAATATGCCAAGAATAAACGTATTCACACGGGAATCGGAACTTCCGAATTTCATATTAAACATAAATTTAATTCCAATCAGGAAGAAATTCTGGAACGTGCGGTAGCTGCTGTAAAGTATGCTAAAAAATACGTTGAAGATGTGGAGTTTTATTGTGAAGACGCCGGACGAACGGACAATGTTTATTTGGCACGAGTTGTAGAAGCGGTTATTAAAGCTGGTGCAACTGTGGTGAATATCCCTGATACTACAGGTTATTGTCTGCCGTGGGAATTCGGTGAAAAAATTAAATTCCTGATGGATAATGTCAATGGTGTTCACAATGCAATTATTTCAACCCATTGTCACAACGACTTGGGAATGGCTACGGCCAATACCATTTCGGGAGTATTGAATGGTGCCCGTCAGGTGGAAGTAACCATGAATGGAATCGGCGAACGTGCCGGAAACACTTCATTGGAAGAAATTGCCATGATTTTGAAATGCCACAAGAGTTTAAATATTGAAACGCAAATCAATACGCAGAAAATTTATTCTACCAGCCGGTTGGTTTCCGGTTTAATGAATATGCCTGTACAGGCTAATAAAGCGGTGGTTGGACGTAATGCTTTTGCACATTCGTCGGGAATTCATCAGGATGGTGTATTGAAAAACCGTGAAAGTTACGAAATAATGGATCCTACTGATGTTGGAATTGATCAAAATTCAATTGTTTTGACAGCCCGAAGCGGTCGTGCTGCTTTGAAACACAGATTGAGTGTGCTTGGTGTGGAAGTTGAAAACGGTAAACTGGATGAAATTTACGAAGAGTTTTTGAAACTGGCAGATAAGAAAAAAGATATAAATGATGATGACGTATTATTACTTGCCGGTAGAGAACGCACCGAAAAACAACGAATAAAGCTTGATTATCTGCAAGTTACGTCTGGAGTAGGAGTTAAGTCGGTAGCAAGTATTGGTTTAATTATTGCCAACGAAAAATTTGAAGCAGCTGCTTCGGGCAATGGACCAGTGGATGCGGCTATCAAAGCATTGAAGCAAATTATTAAACGTAACATGACTTTGCAGGAATTCACTATTCAGGCTATCAATAAAGGAAGTGACGATGTTGGTAAAGTGCACATGCAGGTTGAGCACGAAGGCGCTGTTTATTATGGTTTTGGCGCGAACACCGATATTGTTGCAGCTTCGGTTGAAGCATATATTAATGCTATAAATAAGTTTGTAAAATAAAATATGAAAACATTATTTGATAAAATTTGGGACGCCCATGTGGTTTCAACAGTTGTAGACGGCCCAACTCAGTTGTATATCGATCGTCATTTTTGCCATGAAGTAACTAGCCCACAAGCTTTTAACGGACTTCGTGAGCGTGGATTAAAGGTTTTCCGTCCGGAACAAACCACAATGACTGCAGATCATAATACTCCGACTATTAATCAGGAAAAACCGGTTGCTGATCCGATTTCACGTAATCAGTTGGATACATTTTCCAAAAATGCTGCTGATTTTAATATGCCGTTGTTTTTTCCGTTGGGACATATCAAAAATGGTGTTGTTCACATTATCGGACCTGAAAACGGTTTTACACAGCCCGGAATGACAATAGTTTGCGGTGACAGCCACACTTCAACCCACGGTGCTTTTGGTACAATTGCTTTTGGAATTGGAACCAGTGAAGTGGAAATGGTGTTGGCAACCCAATGTATTCTTCAATCACGCCCGAAAACAATGCGAATCACTTTCAATGGAAAGTTGAATAATGGAGTGAACGCTAAGGATTTGGCACTTTATATGATTTCGAAACTTACAACCGGCGGTGCAACCGGATATTTCGTTGAATATGCCGGCGAAGCAATTCGTAACATGTCTATGGAAGAACGAATGACTGTCTGTAATCTTTCCATCGAAATGGGTGCTCGCGGCGGTTTAATTGCTCCGGATCAAACAACATTTGATTATGTAAATGGTCGTGAATTTGCTCCAAAAGGAGCTGAATGGGATAAAAAACTGGCATATTGGAAAACGTTGAAAACCGACGAAGGTGCTGCTTTTGATAAAGAACTTGTTTTTGATGCGGCTGATATTAAACCAATGATTACTTACGGAACAAACCCGGGAATGGGAATGGGAATCAACGACTCAATTCCTACTTTGAACGAAATTGACGAAGCCGGGCGTATTTCATTTCAGAAGTCATTGGAATATATGGGCTTTCAGGCCGGTGAAAAGCTTGAAGGTAAAACAATTGATTATGTTTTTCTTGGAAGTTGTACCAATGGTCGAATTGAAGATTTCCGTGTGTTTGCCAATTATGTAAAAGGAAAGAAAAAAGCCAATAATGTTACTGCCTGGTTGGTTCCGGGAAGTTGGATGGTAGAAAAACAAATTCGTGAAGAAGGATTGTATGATATTCTGACTGAAGCAGGTTTCTTGCTTCGCCAACCCGGTTGTTCAGCTTGTCTGGCAATGAATGATGATAAAGTTCCGGCAGGAAAATATGCCGTTTCAACCTCAAACCGTAACTTTGAAGGCCGTCAGGGACCTGGAGCACGCACCATTTTGGCGGGTCCGCTTGTAGCTGCTGCAGCGGCCATTACAGGAAAAATAACAGATCCACGTAATTAAAATTTGAAGAAAGAAAAATGGAAAAGTTTATTAAATTGACTTCAACGGTTGTGCCACTTCCGATTGAAAACGTAGATACAGATCAAATTATACCTGCTCGCTTCCTGAAAGCGACTGATAAAAACGGTTTTGGTGATAATCTTTTTGCCGACTGGCGTTACAATAAAGATGGAAGTCCAAAAGCTGATTTTGTGTTGAATAACCCGATTTATAAGGGTTCAATTTTGGTTGCAGGTAAGAATTTTGGTTCCGGTTCAAGTCGCGAACATGCAGCTTGGGCAATTGATGGATATGGCTTTAAAGTAGTTGTTTCAAGCTTTTTTGCTGATATTTTTCGTGGAAATGCATTAAATAATGGAGTTTTACCCGTTATTGTTTCTGCTGATTTTTTAGCAGAGATATTTGCTTCTGCGAATTCTAATCCGGCATCAACATTGACAATAGATCTTGAAAATCAGACCATAATGAATAATTCAACCGGAAAATCTGAATCCTTTGAAATTAATGCATATAAAAAGGAATGTTTGCTGAACGGATTAGACGATATTGATTATTTGCTAAGCAAGAAGGAATTGACCGAAGCATACGAAAAAACGAGATAATATGCCAATTATTTAATATGCTAATGAATATCTCACATTAGCACATTGGCACATTTTTCATATTAGCACATTGATTATGATAGAAATAATGGATACCACGCTTCGCGATGGTGAACAAACTTCGGGAGTTTCATTTGCAGCACAGGAAAAGTTGAGCGTAGCGAGGCTTCTTTTAGAAGAAATCCGCGTCGACAGGATTGAAATAGCTTCTGCACGTGTTTCGGATGGCGAGTTTGCTTCAGTTAAACGTGTAGCTCAATGGGCTCGTTCTCGCGGACACATAGAAAAAATTGAAGTATTGGGTTTTGTTGATGGACGGCAATCGCTCGATTGGATTCAAAATGCCGGTTGCACTGTAATTAATCTGCTCTGTAAAGGTTCTTTGAATCATTGTTCACATCAGTTGAAAAAAACGCCTGAACAACACGTTGCCGATATAAAAATAGTCTTGGCAAATGCAAAAGAAATGGGTATTTCTGTAAATGTTTATCTTGAAGATTGGTCGAATGGAATGCGCGAATCGGAAGATTATGTATATTTCATGGTTGATTCACTTAAAGACCAGAATATTAAACGGTTCATGTTGCCTGATACTCTTGGTATATTGAATCCGAGTGAAACCTCTGATTTTTGTTCAAGAATGATAAATCGTTATCCGGATTTGCATTTTGATTTCCATGCTCATAATGATTATGATTTTGCGGTAGCAAATGTTTTCGAAGCAGTAAAAGCCGGCATAAAGGGAATTCATGTTACTGTAAACGGGCTCGGCGAACGGGCGGGAAACGCCCCATTGTCGAGTGTATTGGCTGTTTTGCATGATCATTTGAAAATGGATTCACATTTGCAGGA
>CAIYTJ010000039.1 GCA_903929065.1 uncultured Bacteroidales bacterium
TAAGTAATTGTTATGGGGCGAAAACTTTTCTTCTCCAAATGCTAAACCACATAATTTTATTGCATAATTAGTCCCACCACCAAAAAGTATCGTAAAAAAATCATTATTAAAAAAAATTGAAAGAGAATTGGAAGAAGTAAGAAAGGTTCTAGCTTCTGTAATATTCATTAAAGAACAATTTAGACAAATCGTAATTACAAAAAGACGATTTGATTTATATATGTCGTCTATTGCAACTATAATTGTATTGAAGAATAAAGCAATTGAAAGAGATTCATACATAGAATATGTTGTGTTTTCCGCTAATCATATTGATGCCTTATTACGACTTTCAATTATTTTGACAGATCAAATTACTAACAAAAATGATCATATCGATTTAAAACTACTATTTCAAAGTGACACAGACAAAGCTATAATGGAAAGGACAATTTATCAAAAGTGTCTCGAAAAAAAAATAATCAACAAAGTTCTTTTTGATGAATTAGAAAGACTATACAAAGAACGAAACAAGGTCATACACAGATTTATTATTACCGATATTAGAACAGAAGATATTTACGATCTTGCATTTGAATATCAAAATTTATTTAGAAAGATAAACAGTATAATAACAAGTCTTGAAGCAGAACAAATAAAACTAAAAATAGGCGTGTGGGGAAACCACCCACAGATTGGATTGAGTGATGAAGAAAAAACTGTATTGCTAACTAAAATAAAAGATAAACAAGGACGATTGCCAGAAAGGAAATAATGCCACCTGCCACACACTTGGGTCGTTATGTACAGCAGAAAAAATAAAAAAAAGCGAATTTAATGTTGCCAACAATTTTCAAAAACACTTTAAATAAGAAATGCAACTGATTAAAAATTGAGTATTTTCACAAGTTTAAACTCAAAAAAAACAATTATATGTAAAATCCAAATTATGAAACAGATTTTTTTTTATTTCAAAGGGAGCAATAAAGGAATTCAAGTGAATTCTAGAAATGATCTATTAGCAGTTTTAAAAAATGAAGCTGATAATATAGTTGCAATAGACATTGAACTTATTAATGGTGAATTCTGTGTTTTAGCATTAATGAAAGGTGATCCTAGTTGGATAAGTGTTGGAAAAACGGATAATATGATATAAACAACACATAGAATTATGCAAAAAGAGTCTTAACCATATCAAGCTGTTTGGTGTCAGGTTGGCGAAAGTGGATATCTTAAGTTTTTTTGTGTGCGCTGTCGCTCTTTATATGTTATTTGACAAAAAGAAACAGAAACCAAAAAATTCAAGAGTAAGTATAATAAATATATTCAATCATCATGAAAAAAAATCCTACTAATCGATTCTTTTCATTATTAATGTTAATAGCAATAATTGTCTTTAACTACGGGTGCGATTCAAATGATCCTACGAACCAAGCAAATTTAATTGTAAAGGATTTAGATGGAAATGAATATCACACAATAATTATTGGAACACAAACATGGCTGGTAGAAAACCTGAAAACTACAAAGTATAATGATAACACAGCTATACTTAGTGTATCTACCAATACGGAATGGGTAATTCTTATTACTGGTGCATACTGCTATTATAACAACAATGTCTCAAATTTAGCTACTTATGGTAGATTATATAATTGGTATGCAGTAAATACAGGCAAGTTAGCCCCTAAAGGCTGGCATATACCTACCGATGCAGAATGGGCAACTTTAGTGAATTACGTCAGTGCGCATTTGGGCACATCAGGTTCTGTGGGCAAGGCTTTGGCAGCTAAAACAAATTGGAACGAGGATTTTCATTCCAGCAGTCCAGGTAATAATCCAGCTACAAATAACAGTACAGGATTCTCAGCTTTGCCAGGTGGTTTTAACTACGGCAATGGGTTTAAAAATCAAGGTGACTTTGGTTATTTTTGGAGTACTGAGAGCGATTCCCCTCATGCTTGGCAACTTGGATTAAACTATGGCATTAGCGGTATGGAACAGGGCTTCTACGGCCGTTTCTGCGGCATCAGCGTGAGGTGTATAAAGGATTAAAAAACTTCCCCGCTGGTGCACGTTTGTAACGTGTGCCAATACAAATTAAGTATGACCCCCCATCCCCTAATCCCCCAAACCATAGAATTTGTAAAGACAACGCTGGCCGACGCTGAAGGCGGGCACGACTGGTGGCATGTGTACCGCGTGTGGCAATTGTCGAAACATATCGCCGCTTCGGAAAATGCAGACATGACAGTGGTTGAGTTGGGAGCATTGCTGCATGATATTGCCGATTCCAAGTTTCACGACGGCGATGAAAAAATCGGACCTCGAAAAGTCCGTGAGTTTCTCGCTTCGCTCGGGCTGGACGAAGCGCTGATCCGGCATGTGGAAAATATCATTACCAACATTTCGTTCAAAGGCGGAAAAGAAGCGCAGTCGTTCAAATCAATAGAATTGGATATTGTGCAGGATGCCGATCGGCTGGACGCCATGGGTGCCATTGGCATTGCCCGCACGTTTAATTACGGCGGCTTCAAGAACCGCGAAATCTACCATCCGGACATACAGCCAAACCTGAACATGACCAAAGAGGAATATAAGAACAGCTCCGCTCCCACCCTGAATCATTTCTACGAAAAGCTGCTATTGCTCAAAGACCGCATGAATACCGCCACCGGTAAACAGATGGCCATACACCGGCACCGGTTTATGGAGCAATACCTGGAAGAATTCTACAGTGAATGGAATGGTGAGAAATAATTAATCTCCCGCTGATTTCGCTGATTATCGCTGATTTTTTTCATAATCTGCGCCATCTGCGGGAAATTGTATCAGAATTTATACCGTACACCAAGAGCAATTCCATTGCCGATTAACCCGTTTCCCCTTCCGGTAAATTGAAATGCAGGGCGGTAATCCAGCGAAAGCCTGAGCGGAATATTAAAATTATATTCCAAACCAACCTGACCTAAAAGTGAAACCGGAAATGCTGAATCACTCCCGAAATAGTAGCTATACGAATAATAACCTACCGCAACACCCGGTCCGGCATACCAGTAGAAACCATTTCCAATCGATGAAAGATCCCAAACCCATTGATAAACGCCGGATAATGAAAACAGATTATACGATGAATTAAATCCCAATCCATAATTTGAGTAGCCGAGGCCTAACTCCAGTCGATTCGCATTACCTAATCCCGTTTGATACGAAATTTCGGTTGGATAACTCAACCTGAGACCAATGGAACTGTGTTGAGCGCTTAAAGTACTTGCCATTCCCGCTATGAAAGCAAGCGAAAGA
>CAIYTJ010000040.1 GCA_903929065.1 uncultured Bacteroidales bacterium
TATCTCAAAACAATCTGCCCAAAGTGTATAATATATATTTTTCATCTAAATAATTTGATTTGTCATACGAATCATAAATTAAAGCAGTAGCACCTATAAATCGGAATTTACTAATTACCTTCGTCATAGTTGAAAAGAAAGCACCTGCTTTTCATCCTTGAACTGTCAGCATTAACCCTGCAAATATAATTATTTTTTATTGAAAGGCTGATAAACAGTGATAGAAATTATTGGTATTGTTAGTTTTCACCGAAAAAACGATAAACCAGAAGGTGGGTTGTGTGTATTACGGTGAAAAAACCAAAAACCAAGAGGTAGGTTGCCTGTTTTACGGTGAAAATGCCAAAAACCAGGAGGTAGGATGCCTGTTTTACGGTGAAAAGTCGAAAAACCAGAAGGTGGGTTGTGTGTTTTACGGTGAAAAAGCCAAAAACCAGAAGTTGGGATGTGGCTCTGTAGGCTACAGAATGAGAACCGGTGAAGGTGGATGCCATTCTGTAGCCTACAGAATGAAAACCGGTAAGGGTGGATGCCATTCTGTAGCCTACAGAGTTAAAAACCTGTAGGTGGGTTGCCATTCTGTAGCCTACAGAGTTAAAAACAGTAAGGGTGGATGCCATTCTGTAGCCTACAGTAAGGATGTAAAGAGAACGTGATTATTTCAACTCACAAAAAGCTGTAGGAATGCCGGTTGATTTTACGCTGGCAATGCTTTTGCCGCCGTTTACATGCATGCGGATAATAGCCCGTCCGTTTTGTAACTCAACCACTCTTGATCCCGAAGCGGTCCCCAGGTTATCAATGAGTTTGCCATCGCCGGTTAATCCGAAGGTTACCACGTTTTTTGCATCGAGACATAATACATTGTTGGCATCAAACAACCGGACTTCAATCGTTGCAATATCGCCTGTCTGAGCAATTTTTGTCAAGGTCATTTGAGCAGGTTTTCCCCATTTCTCGGTTTGATAACCTTGTTTTATTTCATCGGTTACAGTGGTTTTTCCCTTTTTGGCAATTACTTTCAGTGTGTTTTCACCGGCATTGTAAGCCACATTCCAGCGTAATCCGGCTGCCGGGAAATCCTGGCTGTTGCGTTTCCGCACACCCATGCTTTTGCCGTTTACAAACAATTCGGCTTCATCGCAATTGGAATACACTTTGACCATTTTCAGCTCGCCGGCATCGCCCCAGCGGGTTGGCCAACTGTGACCGTAGATATGAACCATCGGTTTTTCTGCCCAATAGGATTGGAACACAAAATACGATTCTTTTTTGGTTTGATCCCGCTCGACAACTCCTTTTTGATTTACATACGGAACGGGATTGTCAGGTCTCACAGGCGTGGTAAAATCTTTAAAAGTCCAGAAAGCAGCACCGGTCAGGTTTGGCATGGTTTGCTGTTCTTTGAGTGTCCAGTCGAACAGGTTGCAGATATACGTTTCGCTCCATTCGCTGTCTTTCGAAACACGGGGTGTACCTCCAACACGTGGAAAATCACCGGCACGTTCGTCTACGCCACCACCGGGTTTAATATCCTGCAGCCCTTTATCAGGTGTTTCGGAATGTCGGCCCGCATGACTGTCGCCGCCCCATTCGGCATGCAGAAAATGTTTCACGCCTTTCATTTCTTTTTCGGACATTTCCTTGTATTCAGTATAAATGCCACGGTACCAGCCTGCCCAAACGGAAGGTGAATATACATCCGGAATATCTTTGGCAAAATCGCAGCGACGGATGGTGGTTTTGCGGGAAGGGTCCAGTTTATGAGCCAGATTATTCAACGAAGTCATGAAATCGCGCACCTCTTTCTTTTCAAAAGTCGGAAAATCGCCCGGCCAGTCGTTTTCATTACCAAGCCCCCACAGAATAATTGCCGGATGGTTGCGGTGTTGTGCAATCATATTGGTCATCATGGAGTAAGCCTGATTTTTGTAACGTTCGCCGCCAACTCCGCCCCGACACCACGGAATTTCCTCCCAAACAAGTATTCCCAGACTGTCGCAAAGATTCAGGCAAATGCGTGATTGCTGGTAATGTCCCAACCGGATAAAGTTGGCACCCATATCTTTAATCATAATCATTTCTTCGCGGATTTGCTGTTCGGTCATGGCCGAACCTACTCCTGCATGATCTTCGTGGCGGTGCGTACCCCGAAGCAATAACCTGTTTCCATTAAGCATAAATGGACCGTAATCTACAAATTCGAAATTGCGGAATCCGAACTTTTCAGTCACAGTTTGAACTCCGGCGTCCGAAGTTAACGTCACTTTAGCAGTATACAGATTCGGTTGTGCAGTCGACCAAAGCAATGGTTTTTTTACAGTAGAAGTATAAACTGTTTTCTCTGTATTTCCTGCTTCAACATCCTGTGTATTGGTCAAAACAGATTTTCCTTTCGGATCAAGGATTTCAATTTTAAGCGTTCCTTTTGGGAAGGTTGATTTGTTTATTGTTTTCAACACCACATCGTATTTTCCCAAAACTCCTTTCGAATCAACTTCTGTATTTATATTTACCCGTTCGATAGATAAAGCCGGGACATAAACCAGATTCAGGTAACGGTAAATTCCACCATTGATATTAAAATCGGAAAGGGCAGAAGGAATCATTTCATTGTCTCGCGAATTATCACACCGGATAGAAACCGGAATTTTGCCTTTGAAGCGTTCCAGTTCTGACTTGTTTTGCACGAAAGAATTAACAGCATCAGTAATATCTACCGTCCATTCATCGTACCCGCCAATGTGGGAACCAACTTTGGTAGTATAAACATAAACTTCGGTTTTCTGACCGGCACCTTCGAAATGAAGCAAGGTGCGACCTGCACTGAATGGGTTTTTGATTTCCAGTTGAGTGCGATACCAACCAGGTCCCTGGTAGTAGTTCATATCCGGATCGACACCGTCGGATGCATTAAAACAATGAGGTAATATTACATTTGTCCAGGTTGGCATGCATTCCGGATTTCCGGCCTTAACTATTGGTCTGACTGCTTCCCAGGCACTCCCGAGATCACTTTTCAGGAATTGCCAGTTATCGTTTAATCTGCTTGATACGTTTTGTGCGTTTGAAAAACTTGACATACTAATGCAGAATGCAATTAATACATTTGTGATTTTTGTTTTCATAAAGTCAACAATATATTTTAATTATTATGAGGTATTTTATTTTCAATTACTATGTTGAAAAGCGGAATATCGCTCGTGTTTTTTACTGCATGAACAATCGGTTCGGCATACTTTACAGTGTTTGGAACCTGAATTCCTGAACCCGGTTTAGGTACATCGTGAAACCGCGGGTCGGTTAGTTGAACCAGATTCAATCTCACAACCACCCGTTGAGCATGGCTGTGAACTTCTCGCGTGTCGCCCGGTGCAAGTCGTTCTTCGAAAACACGAAATTCAGACTCATCGCATATCACAGTGTTTTTTGTAGGTTCAATCCATTGTTCAGGTCGTTTCAAATCAGGGTGATTTTTCTTAAAACCAATTTCGAAAAACTGACCGGATTCAACCTTATATGATTCTTTGATCTGAAAAACAACAATTTGACCCCGGTCAAGTTGTATAATCTTTTTATCTGTTTTTATCCTGACATGATTTAATGCTACAAAAACCCGTTGACCAACCTGAGATGAATCGGATAATACGTTGGTAATTGAATTACGCAGCACATAGAAATACGGATTATTAATTTCTACAGTATCAGTCATTATAACCGACAATTTTTCTGCTGATTTACCCTGTTGGGCAAAACTGCAAAACAATAATACTGTGAGAATTTTAAATAAACCTTTTGTCATTATCGGGTTATAATTAATTTTGTAGTGTTAGAAAAATTGTCAGTTACAAGTTTTACCAAATAGATACCTGAATTTAAATTTTGAATATCAAATGATTGTTGGTTCATACCAATTTCCTGTAAATCATGCTGTACGATTGTTCTGATTAATTGGCCATTAATACCATAAAGCAGAACAGAAACTGACGATTTTTTGGTCAGATAGTATTTAATTATGGCGTTGGTTGTCGAACAATATACTTTCAAATCAATATTATCAGCCAATGGATTCGAAACGGCAGTCAGCTTTGCCAGCCGCTCTTTCAGTTGTTCTTCAAAAAGTGATTCTGGAGTCAGTTTTGCACTTGTGTTGTTTACACCTTCCACATACCCCAACGGATATTGAGGAAAAGGAATTTTGCTGCTGCGGTTTACATAAGCAAAACCTCCAATCATATAATTTTGAGCTGTTGGCGGTTGCTGGCAAATCATATCACCATAAGTTGTTGATGTTCTTCTCAAATCGCAATTCCATGCCACAGAATGAGCTGCTGCCCAACCATGATTGGTCCCCATACTGCCACGATCGTATAGTCCTAACACAACATCCGTCATGGTTCCATAATCACGAAAACAATCATACAAAATTCCTGTCGACCAGTGAAAATGTCCTTCACTTGGGTTAGTGGCATTGGTTGCCGTGCAACGAAGAAAAACAACACCCGATGCTTTTGAAGTTCCACTCACTTCAAAGGAATGGCGCGCACTATCGGCAATACAATGTGAAACCAGAATATTCGATGACCATTCATCAATTTGAAAATTATCCCGGTAACTGCCTGTCAGCGTAGCACATGGCCAAAGAGCCTGACAACTGTCGATGGTTATACGATTGGCGGTAAAAGTTTGAAAACCTGATTGCCCAAAATGCATTGCAACCACATTTTTTGCCCAGGAATCTTCAATATCTGCCATTACCAAACCTTCCCACGCATGATTTTCATCCCGATAATTGGTCCAGTTCTGAATATCAATACGAAGGTTTTCAATTCCTATTTTATTTTTAGTTGTTGATTTGTCTATTTTATAAATATACGATTGAGTCAATGACAAGTCCAGATGATTCATTACGGGCGAATCAATCGTAATAGTATTCCCGGAAATTGCCAAAATGGTTCTGTTACACTGAATATCGATACTACCAACGCTCCATGGTGCTGCAGTATCCACACCACCATTATCAACAGCTGTAATCCAAGCTTGTGAAGATGGATGGTAAATACAAATTGCATCACCTACAGAAAGTCCCGTAGAACTTGCCACAGTAAATTGTGTAGAGCCAACCGGCACGAATGTGCTTGTTATGTTTGTTTTTACTGAACCTACTTGTTTCCATGCTGCTGATGTTCCGCCACCAGCCACAAAAACAGTACGTTGAACCGGGGTATTTCCGGTAGCTTTCAAAACCGTTCCGGACGCATCGCTGCCTTCTCCACGAATAATTACACCACTAATATTCAGTTTTATAGTTCCCTGAATTTCGTACGTGCCTTTTTTGAGTAAAATAACTCCCCTGAATCCGTTCGCATCGGGGGAAACTGAGGCTGCAGAGTTTATAGCATTATTAATTAGGGTGGTATTGTCTCCTACGACTGGATTTAGCGTGGAAATGATATTCGTTACTTTAGGGAGCGGCTCGTTACTGTTTTTATAGCCAGCCCAACTAAAGTCGACTACTTTATTTTGATTGGCATCCGGTGTATATTGAAGTTTTCCTTTGTTATCGAAATTTACAATTGTCGACTGCCACGTTTGAGCGTAACTTTGAAAATAAATTGCAAAAAGAAGTAAGCAAATCACAGTCTTCTTCAATTTTGAAAGAAAATCCGGTGTAAAATATTTAATTTGAGAAGAAAAAATCATTGGATTTAATTATTTTTGAATAATTATTTTACAATATTTTGACTGACATCCTGCAGTTTGGCGGATAATATAAACTCCTGATTTCAAGTCGTAAATACTCGCTGAGGTCTGATAAAAACCGCTTTCCTGATTCTCTCCGGTGAATATCCTTTTTACTTTTTGCCCACTTAAACTGATAGCATCAATTTCTACATTTGTTTTAAATGGCAGATTATATTCAAAACTCAGGTTATTCCCTGTAGGACTTAAAATCACTTTAAATTCATTTTCAGGATTTGAAATATTGGATTCGATACCGGTTTTAGGTTCCTCAAAAATGGAAAAGTTATTAAAACGGAGTGACTCATCCCGTAAATCCGACATGCTTAACAAACTTCGGTAAATTCCCCATTTCGGGCGAATAAATGTGTTAGTGGCACGGTATGTTAGCAAATCATTGTTGCTGTAAGAAAGGAATTTAGCTCCATCACTCACTCTTACGATATTCATTGAATAAGAACCATGTATACTATCAACCTTTATTCGCTCGGTGGCTTCTACCCATGTATTTTCAAATTGAGTCAAATCTACAGAGGCAAATTTGATGGAATTTAAATTCGAATTGCTGTAATAATTAAGTTCCAGTTTGTTGGGAGTTCCTTTACGGCAAGTCAGCGTAAAAATAGGATCGGATTCATCTCCTCCAACGGCTTTAATCTGGTGAATGTGCGTAAAATTTGAGGAAGGCTGAAAACCTGTTGGAACTTTGAAACGCCATTTATAAACGATTGTTTCACCTGGGACACCTTTTAGCTTGTCAGGTGATGGTGCGTATGTTTTAATTTCAACACGTTGTCGGTCAGTGTCGCCGGTCGATTCGTCCTGTAGTTCGTTGGGCACACTTATATGTAAATAAAATTCAAAAACATACTGATTCAAATCGGTATCAAAAACTTCGGCAATATGTCGACCAAAAGCCGTGTGAAATGCATCCGGAGTTTCTTCGGCAACTGCCCCCGGTGCTAATACACTATTAATAAGTTCGTAGGTATTATTGGGAACAGCATCAGCATTTAATAATGTCTGAGAAAAAACGTTGCAGGTTCCCAATATGAAAACAGTTGCTAAACTGATTCTCGTTAATAAACTGTATGATTGTTTCATTGGTTTTATTTGATCACTAATAATTTAATAGTTTTTGTTCCGTTTAACGTGTTTATTTTCGCCAAATAAACACCATTTGCTAATCCGGAAATATCAATTGTCTGATTTTCAATGGCATTAATTTGCTTTACCAATTTACCATTCAAGTCAAAAATTTGAAGATTTATAGTAGAATTTATTGAAGAACCGTAGATTTCAATCTTGTCTTTTGCCGGATTTGGAAAAATATTAGCATCATTTAAATCTGTATTTGACTGTAAGTCAGTTGTTACCTTAACTAACGATAATTTATAAAACTGGTTTTGACCGTAAATCACAGTCGGATCAGGAACTATTTGAGGATTATATTGTAAATAATTTCCTGCTTTAAAATAATAGGCATCAGTTAACGTCCAAATGTCCGGGGTGTAAGTTTGAGAGCCTGTTGTTCCATTCACCGTACAATTCACCGTTCCATTTTGCATGGTAATGGTATAGGTTATCAAATCGCCTAATGATAGTCCGCTTGCCAGTGTGACACCGTATTCAGACATGTTGGCATCATTGGTTTTAAACCGTGCTTCAACATAACATTGTTTTGGAAGATAACCCGTCCAACGAAGTTTTATCATTTCCGAAACAGTATTACTACCATGAATCTGCCCTATTATGGTTTGAGGTTTTGCCTGCGCTACAGCCAATACTTTACATTGGGCTGTTAAATAATGTAAGATTGGGTCATTTAAAATCCAGTTGGCACCACCGGTCATTTGCCGGAATTCTACACGTGGATAAGACGAACCACTCGTTGTTCCACCGTTACTCGGCACTTTACATACAATTGAACCATCCGTTGGATCGGTATAAAAAAAACTACTGGTGTAACCCGTTCCGAGTGAAGTCGCTGTTATTTCGGTAAAAAGTAAATTTTGATCCAATGTCTGCAACTTCCACGCACTCAGATCAAAATTTGAACCCGGTGGAAGTAACGGATTTAATGCAGCAAGTTTTAAACTCAGAAGCAGAATGGTTGATATCAGAATTTGTTTTTTCATCGATGCTTAATTTTCAATTATAATTTTCTTTGTCTTTGAAAAACCATCTATTGTCATACTGACAAAATAAATTCCCGGTCGAATGGTTGAAATGTCATATTTTTCGGTGTGTGAACCTTCAGAAACATTCATATTTGTGAACTCTCTTAACGCCATCCCGTTAAGATTAAACAAAGCAATTCCTACTGAGGAGTTTTTGATGAGCAAATAATTTAAAACTAACTTTTTATCTGCAGGAACAAAACAAACAGAAAAATCTAAATTATTTTCTAAAATATCTACAGTAGTAGAAATTGAATTTAAATACGAAGGACCAACATCCGAAAGTTTCAGTGGCTTGTTAATTACTGTCCCGGTAGCATTGTATTCTTCACAACCAACATCTCTTTGTGCTCTCAAAACCGGTCTTGCCTGACCCTGAATATCTAAAAGCAAAGTGTCAATTCCCGGAATGAAATAAATTTTAGGATAAACGGCACTGGAAGCATTTATGGCAGGACTTGTTGAACCAATGCTGTAATACCCATCTGAATTCAAAGCCAGTTTTGGGTCGGTATTCGTCATTCCAACCGGAATTGTTAATCCAAGTGAACCCTGGTATATATTTCCCACAAAAGTTTGACCGGAATTTGTACCCGAGTAAATTGTTCCCGATGTTTGTTTAAATATATTATTTGCCCATGTACAACTTAGCAGGCCTGTATCTATTCCAATATCTGTACAACCATAGAATGTGTTATGAAAGAAATTAAAATTGCTGCCATAACCGGTACCAAAATATTCCAGATAAACAGGAGCTGTACCACCTCCTGAAAGTCCCGAAGTTTGATTAGTTCCGGCTGCTTCAAAATAATTATTATAGCAATAAATGTTATTAGCTTGTTTGCAGCGTATACCACCCGACTTGATAAAGAAATTTCCATAGGCTACATTGTTGTCGCCATTACGAAATGCAAACATGGCATCAGGATTGTTATTCATAGTGTTGTAACGAAGAATGTTTTCCCTCGATTTCACAGAAATAGCCTCACTATCACCATGACCGGTATCTTCAAAATAACAATATTCAACCACTGTGCGTGAAATCATTGTTGAATAGGCACCATCGCCAATTCGAATACATTCATTTCCCCAATCGCCACCACCGCCTGGCATGTGCTGAAACGAGCAGTAACGAATAACATTATTTCCCGGATTTGAAACGTTTGGAATTATTTGTAGCATGTCACCATCACCACCTTTTGTCAAAGATGTATCAGTTGGTTTGTTCTGGAAATTACAATAGGAAACAGTATTATTTAGTCCGGCTATCTGTATCATCTTGCTTGCAAAGTAACCATTGAAATTTAATTGAGTAATGATATTGCTGTTCCCATTTACAGTCACAGCATTAGTTGGACATTCAACAGGCAAGCCTCCTGACATATTGTTAGTTGTGAATTGAAATCCACTAAAAGTGTTTGAATTTCCTGAAATGACAATGTTGTTATTTCCATCAAGAAAAACACCACCGGAAGTTGCTGCCTGAACGGTAATACTTGATTTACTTATGCTTATAGAGTTGTTTGTATAGTGCCCATTTGCGAGGTTGATAATATCACCCGAGTTTGCAGCATTAATTTTGGTCTGTAAATCTGCAATGGAAGTGGCAGTAATAGTAGCAGCATTTGAAATTTGATTTCCTGACAAAAGACAAATGAAAATAAATACAAGTGTTTTAAAATTTGTGTTTTTAATTCGAAAATGTATGTCTTGAAATGATGTAGTTTTTAAATTCATAAATATTTGAGTTTGTATAAATGTAAATACTGACTAATTGGTTGACCAAAGTTAGTGGTTTTTGTTGAAATAATTGTATTTATAAATAGAAATGTAGTATTTATCAGTTAAAACCTAATTTTTAATAATAAATTTAATAGTTTTTGCATAATTGTCGGCAGTTAAACGAACCAAATACATACCATTTTGCAAATTTGAAATATCAATGGTTTGCTGTTTGTTTTCAGGATTGTTAGTATCAATTGATTTGATTAAAGTTCCATTCAAACTATAAATAGTCAGATTTATTTTTGAAGGTTTTGCTAAAAAGTAATTCACAATCAACGATTTACTTGATGAATTAACCCGAACATTAAAATTTAAATTTTCCTTTGTAGTTTCAGTACCTGACAACGTTTTAAGATAAGATGGACCAACATCTGAAAGTTTTAGTGGTTTATTAGTGATTACACCAGACGCACTAAATTGTTCACAACCAACATCTTTCAACAATCTGGAAACAGGCCTTGAAATCCCCTTAATATCCAATAATAAGGTGTCAATTCCGGGTATATTTAAAATGGCTGGGTAATTATTACTTGCTGCACCAATTGCCGGACTTAAAGCTGTCAAATCATAATATCCATCTGAATTTAATGCAAGTTTTGGGTCTGCAAAGGTAATCCCTGAGGAAACATCAATGCCTAAAAATCCGGAATAAATATTGTTTTTAAATGTAGTTCCATTATTTGCATTCTGAAAAATATTTCCGGATTTAAGGAAGATATTATTGGCCCATGTGCCATTGGTTGCACCTATGCCACCAAAATCAATCATGCCACAATCGACAAATGTATTATGTAAGAAATTAATGTTATCAAGCACATAAGTAGAATTCGAAGTGTCATAAATATAGGTTACAGCATTCATAGTGCCGTTAAGGCCGGATTTTTCAAAATAGTTATTATAGCAAAAGATATTATTGGCTTCTTTTGCTCTTAATCCGCCTGAATTTATAAAGAAGTTGCTGTAAGCAACATTATTGTCACCATTTCTGAAGCAAAACATTGCATTGGGATTATTATTCATCGTGTTGTAACGCAAGATGTTTTCCCTGGATTTGACAGATATTGCCTCGCTGTCTCCCAAACCAGTATCCTCAAAATAACAATATTCTATTACTGTTCTGGATATAAATGTTGCAAGAGTGCTATTCCCAATTCTTATACATTCATTTCCATAATCGCCTCCCATTCCGGGCATGTGTTGAAATGAGCAGTACTTAATAGTATTATAACCCGGATTTGTTGCATTTGGAATAATTTGTACCATATCGCCCGTGCCGGCTTTTGCAGTCATAACAGCAAGTTTGTTTTGAAAATTACAATAACTGACCATGTTGTATTGCCCAGTAATATATAGGAAATGGTCAGCACAATAACCATTGAAATTCAACTGTGTTATTGTATTTGAATTCCCGCTAACGGCTATTGTATTAGTGCCATTAGCAGTAACATTTGCAGTAAATTGAAAACCGCCAAAAGTGTTATTATTTCCTGAGATAGTAATTGTACTTGTCCCATCCAAAAAAACTCCACCAGGTGAAGCAGCCTGAACTGTTATATTTGACTTCGCAATATTAATCACATTATTAGTATAATGTCCTTTTGCCAGATTGATTATGTCTCCGGTCTGACAGGTAATTATAGCTGCTTGCAATCCAGAGATAGAGTTCACATTAATAGTTGCGGCATTTAAAATGTTGTTATTGTTAAACGCAAACAAGCCAATGAAAATTAACAGTAAACAATCATATTTGAAATAGATGGATAATGTTTTTTTCATTTAGTTAGTTCTTTATGATTAACTTTGATGATTTGTGAAATTCTCCTGAGGTGAGTTCAACTAAATAAACGCCTGATTTTAAATTGGATGTGTTCAATGAAAAAAACGTTGTTCCGGCTTCATTCAGTCTATTTGCAATTAATGGTTTGATAGATTTCCCGGTTAAATCGCAAAGATTGAGTTGAATATTCGATGCTTCAGCCAATGAAACTATTAACCGAATACTATTTGATGCCGGATTGGGAATAATCTGAAAATCTGCTTTTTCTACACCGGGATTCAAAACTGCTGTTAATAAGCTTTTTAACCGGTCTGCTAATTGAGCTTTAAATAAACTTGGAATTGCAACGATTTTTGTTCCTTTCGATTCTACGATTCCAAGCGGATTTGTTGTCCACTGACCAACGTTGGTAATTGGTCCGACGCAGCCAATCGCCCAGTTGCAATGATACGATGGCGGATCCTGAACCACAAAATCAGGCGAAGTACAATTCCAGAACATAATTTGAGCGCCCGACCAGCCGTGACCGGAACCCGAATCAGCTCTATCCTGAACCCGAATCTGACCATCTGTTGTGACATTATCAATCAAGATTCCTGTTGACCAACGATGATGAGGTCCAATGTCGGCATGCTCAAGAGTTGCGGAACAATTATAAAATACATTTGGGCCCGGTGTTCGACTGCCGTCAACAAAATCGTGGCGACCGTTTCGCGTAATGCAATTCTGAACCAGACAGCGTTGACCGTTCAGATTAAAAGAATATCTCCGTCCACCGGTAATTACAGAAATGGCATCGAGCATTGAACAACTGTCGACAGTTACAAATGACCCTCCATCATTTACATTCACGCAAGAATAGCCAAATGAATAAGCAACCACCTTTTTCACCCAGCAATTTTCCACATTATCCATAAAAATGGCGTTCCATCCATGGAGTTCATCAGTGGAAGAAATATAAGATGAAGTCATTTTAAGATTTTCAACACCACAATTTGAAATACGGGCTGAAGTAAATTTCAATACAAATGCATTGGCATAAACCGGGTCGATAATATCCATAACCGGTGCATCAAAAGTAATTATATTGCCCTGAACACTAGTGATTTTTCGTTCGAAACTAATTTTGTATGAACTTGCTGTCCAGTCGGTAGCCAATGGATCAATGTGTGAAAGTGTGTCCATGCCAAGCATATGAATCCAGGCATCGTTCGGCTCACGGCGAAAATGCACCCAATCGCCAACGGCAAATGAATGTCCGCTTTGAACAGTTACACTTTTAGTTCCAACGGGTACAAAGGCATCTGTTACTTGTTTTTGTGTAGAAGTAATATCGGTTTTCCCCGATGCACCAACGATGTGAATCAAATCGTATTGAACTGTTCCGGTTGCTTTAAAGATTGTAGTTTGTCCTTCACCACGCAACACAATTCCACTGGCTGTTACGTTTATGGTGGTACTCATTTCATACGTTCCGGCTTTAAAAAGGATAGCACCACGAATTCCATTGACCAACGGCATGGCTGCAACTTCATTAATGGCTGCCTGAACATTGGCAACATTATCACCAACGACGGCTGTAACAGTTTTTACCACCGGTACCACCGGAATTGGTTTTTCGGAATTCTGATAGCCAACGCCACTGAAATCAGGAACTACCGTACCTTTAGAATCCGGTTTATAAGTTAGTTTTCCATTGGAATCGATTGAAACCAGTGTAGTTGTTTGACTTTTAACTGATTGAAATCCAATGGTTAAAAGCAGAAAAAGGAGTATTTTTGTTTGTTTCTTCATGTTCTTTATTTTTCCCACGGCCAAGGTAACGCTTTGGTACGCAACGCTTCTTTTTTCCAGATTTCTACCATTTCCTTTACTTTTTCTGGAAATTTTGTTGCCAGATTATTCATTTCCGATGGGTCTTGCTCCAGATTGTACAATTCCCAGCTGTTTTCGTCGGCTTTGGTGAATTTCTTGGGCGATTTTGTTTTGGCAACCAGTTTCCAGTTGCCCATGCGCAAGGCCCGATTGGCCTGATGTTCCCAAAAAACAAGTTTCCGATCAACGGTTTTATTCTTGAATGTTGGCGTCAGACTGATTCCTTCCAGTGGCTGAATTGCATTTCCTTTCATTGTTGCCGGATATTTAGCTCCGGTAAGTTCAAGAACTGTTGGCACAATATCAATTAAATGCGAAAATTGATTTGTGATTGCACCTTTGTTTTTTATACCTTTCGGCCAGTTGATAATCAGCGGCGAAGCAATTCCGCCCTGATGAACATATTGTTTGTAAAGACGAAATGGCGTATTGCTCACATTTGCCCATTCGGGACCATATGCCATCCAAGTATCAGCCGGACCGGCCATCACACCTCGACCGCTCCGAACAAATTTTCCATCCCGCGTGTATTCCGGTTTTTTGCTCATTTGAATATAATCAGCCGGAAGTGGTTTCAGAACCTTTTGCTCATCAGTCAGCGGAACGGTTGGTTTGTCGGAACCTTCCAGTTCGGCACAGCCGCCGTTATCGTGCAGGTAAAAAATGATGGTATTTTCCAACTCACCTTTTTCTTTCAAAGCGGAAATAATTTTTCCAACACCCTGATCCATAGCATCAACCATGGCAGCATAGGTTTCCATACGGCGTTCCTGAAACGGTTTCATAGTTTCGTCTTTCCATGCCGGAATTTCTTCACTTCGGGTTGAAAGAACCGTGTTTTTCGGGATTATTCCCAGCTTTTGCTGTTTATTAATACGATTCGCACGCACCGAATCCCAACCGATATTGTATTTTCCTTTGTATTTATCAATTTCATTTTCAGGAGCTTGTAACGGCCAATGAGCTGCCGTAAAAGCTACATACATGAAAAACGGTTTTTCTTTTGATTGGCTGCGGATATAGCTTACTGCTGTATCGCTGATGGCATATGTCAAATAGAAATTTTTGGATGGAGCTATGAAAGTATTGTTGCTCATCAAAGTTCCCGGGTCAAAATAA
>CAIYTJ010000041.1 GCA_903929065.1 uncultured Bacteroidales bacterium
ATTCTATAATACACGCTTTCAATCAATTAATCCAAAATATGAATGAGGTTAGAATTTCTCATAGTTTTTCAATTTATAAAAGTTTAACCTTGAATTATTTATCATTATATATATACAAGATTTTAAGAATCTCGCTAAACACTCAGGTTAAAAACCGTTGTTATGCCATTAAATACTGATAATTTTTGCTCATCAATACTGATTTTACACAGTAAAAATGAAAGAATATACAAATAAGTTTAGTACTTTTGCAGCCTGTTTTTTGCAAGCCTCAAATAGTGACATTTGGAGGAATTTTTAAATAAAAACCGATGAGATTGATTAATTCAAAAACTGAATTATCAACTGAAATACAGTTGATTAAAACAAACAACAAGACAATTGGTTTTGTTCCCACAATGGGCGCATTGCACGAAGGACATTTAGCTTTGGTGAAGCGTGCTGTTGCTGAAAATGACTTTTGCATTGTTAGCATTTTTGTAAATCCCACCCAATTCAATAATGCCACCGACCTAGAAAAATACCCGAGAAATCTTGAAAAAGATGCAAAATTATTGGAAAGTGCCGGTTGTAAAATTATTTTTGCTCCAGAATCGGAAGAAATATACAATCCGGAAGAAATAAATAACCGATTTGAATTTGATTTCAACGGTTTGGACAACGTGATGGAAGGCAAATTTCGTCCGGGACATTTTAATGGAGTTGTACAAATTGTGAGCAAATTATTCAGTTTAATTCAACCGGATAAAGCTTATTTTGGTGAAAAAGATTTTCAACAGCTCGCCATCATTCACCACATGGTAAATACAATGGATTTTGGAGTTGAAATTGTTGATTGTCACATTGTCCGTGAACCAAGTGGACTGGCTATGAGCAGCCGAAATGAACGATTAACCGAGGATCAACGTAAAAAAGCAGTTGAAATTTCGAAAGTTCTGTTCGAAAGTCGTAACTTTGCTCTGAAATTATCACCAACAGAGGTTATTAATCGGGTTATTGACGAAATAAACAAAGTTCCAGAGCTTACTGTTGAATACTTTGAAATAGTCAATTCAAACACATTATTGCCTTTGGCTTCATGGGCTGAACCATCTGTAGGCTGTATAGCCGTATTTTGTGGTGAAGTCAGATTAATTGATAATATCAGATACAAACTTTAGTTGACAATTGATAATTAACAGTCAACCACTTAAATTATTAACTTTCAACTTTCAACTTAAATATATGTTCGTACACGTTGTAAAATCGAAGATTCACAGGGTATCAGTTACAGAAGCAAATCTGAATTATATTGGTAGTATTACTATCGATTTGGATTTGATGGATGCAGCAAACATAATTGCAAATGAAAAAGTCAGTATTGTGAATAACAATAACGGCGAGCGTTTCGAAACTTATGTTATTCCAGGAGAACGCGGATCGGGTGTAATTTGCATTAACGGCGCCGCTGCCCGTTTGGTTCAACCCGGTGATATTGTGATTATTATGGCTTTTGCCATGATGGATTTCGAAGAAGCTAAGACTTTCAAACCCGCCATACTTTTCCCCGACACCGCAACAAATAAGATAATATAATCAGTCTGTAAAGTTCATAAAGTTGAAAGTTTTGACAGCTCATTCTTTATAAACTTTCAATTTCAACTAAATGAAAGTCGTAATAATTAAATACAATGCCGGAAATATACGTTCAGTGCTTTTTGCGTTGGAAAGAATAGGTGTAAATGCAATTGTTACAGACGATTATGACGAAATTCGCTCAGCAGATCGAGTAATATTTCCCGGAGTGGGCGAAGCTTCATCAGCTATGAAATATTTAAAGGAAAAAGGACTTGACACATTAATTTGCTCTTTAACTCAACCAGTTTTAGGAATTTGCCTTGGCATGCAATTAATGTGCTCTCATTCAGAAGAGAACAATACGGATTGCCTTAGAATTTTCGAACAAAAAGTAAAATTATTTCCATCAAACGGGCTAAAAATTCCGCAGATTGGGTGGAATAATATCACCAATCTGAAATCTGGTTTATTCAATGGAGTCGCGGATAATGCGTATATGTATTTCGTTCACAGCTACTTTGTTGAAAATTGCGAAAACGCCATTGCCAAAACCGATTATGTGATTGAATACAGTTCAGCCATTCAAAAAAATAATTTTTGGGCAGTACAATTTCATCCTGAAAAATCAGGCGAAGCCGGACAAAAAATACTTGAAAACTTCATAAAAGGATTTTAATCTCTTGTTGCAAGCTAGGAATCTTATAACTTGTAATTTATAACTCGTAACTTATTAATGACTTTCGAAATCCAACACACCGATCCGAATTCAAATGCAAGGGCGGGCAAAATAACAACAGATCATGGCGTCATTGAAACGCCAATTTTTATGCCTGTCGGGACGGTTGCTTCGGTTAAAGCTGTGCATTTCAATGAATTGAAAGAAGACATTAAGGCTCAAATTATTCTTGGAAACACCTACCATTTGTATCTTCGTCCCGGAATTGATACGCTCGAAAGAGCCGGTGGTTTGCATAAATTTAATGGTTGGGACAGACCAATTCTGACTGACAGTGGTGGCTATCAGGTTTTTTCGTTATCGGAAAACAGGAAATTAAAAGAAGAAGGCGCCACTTTCCGTTCGCACATCGATGGCAGCAAACATCTTTTTACTCCGGAAAATGTCGTTGAAATTCAACGCATTATTGGTGCTGACATAATCATGGCTTTTGATGAATGCACACCCGGAACTGCCGATTATCAATATGCTAAAAAATCTATGGAACTAACGCATCGCTGGCTGGATAGGGGATTGAAACATTTTGATGCAACGGAACCAAAATACGGATATTCACAAACTTATTTTCCTATTGTTCAGGGCTGTATTTATCCTGATTTACGTCGTGAATCGGCTGAATTTATTGCGTCGCAAAATCGCGAAGGAAATGCAATCGGTGGGTTGGCGGTTGGTGAACCGGTTGAGAAAATGTACGAAATGATTGAAGTAGTGAACGAAATACTACCGAAAGATAAACCACGTTATTTAATGGGTGTAGGAACTCCGATTAATATTTTGGAAGGAATTGAACGGGGTGTTGATATGTTTGATTGTGTAATGCCGACCCGAAACGGCCGCAACGGAATGCTTTTCACTTCGCAGGGAATAATGAATATGAAAAATGAAAAGTGGAAAAATGACTTTTCGCCGTTAGATGAATTCGGCACTTCATACGTCGACTCAGCTTATTCTAAAGCCTATTTACGGCATCTTTTTATCAGTAAAGAATACCTGGCATTGCAAATTGCCTCCATTCATAATCTTGCATTTTATCTTTGGCTGGTTGGTGAAGCACGAAAACACATTCAAACCGGTGATTTTTCCACCTGGAAAAAAGGAATGATTGAACAACTTGGAAGAAGACTCTGAAAATGAAAAAAATCGATTATCACACTTTCGGCTTAAAGCGAATTGATACTTACATTATCAAAAAATTTCTGGGGACTTATTTTTTCTCCATTGCATTGATTTTGAGTATTGCTGTGGTTTTCGATTTGACTGAAAAAATGGATAAGTTTTTTGAGAATAATGCGCCATTAAAATCCATTATTTTCGATTATTACCTGAACTTTATTCCATTTTACATGAATATGTTCAGTCCGCTGTTCACATTTATTGCGGTAATTTACTTCACTTCTAAAATGGCAACCAATACTGAGATTATTGCCATCCTTGCCAGTGGCGTAAGTTTCAGACGATTAATGGTACCTTATATAATTTCAGCTGCTGTCATTGCAATAATTTCGTTTACTCTTGGCGGGTACATTATTCCGCCTGCCAGCAAAAAAATGCTCAATTTCGAAGATAAATATGTTCGGAAAATAAAACAGGATAACGCCCGAAACGT
Source organism: uncultured Bacteroidales bacterium (assembly GCA_903929065.1). GTDB lineage: Bacteria > Bacteroidota > Bacteroidia > Bacteroidales > Paludibacteraceae > Paludibacter. The sequence goes on from CAIYTJ010000041.1 coordinate 3,900, forward strand.
TCAAATGGAAGTTGAAAAAGGGGTGATAATGTATATTGAGCGGTTTGAAGTATCCAATAATACCGGCTATCGTTTTTCTCTCGAAAAATTCGAAGGCAAAACATTGGTTTCCAGACTTACAGCTCAATCAATCACCTACGATTCTTTATATAAATGGAAAATGTCGGATTATTTACAGCGCGATTTTAACGGAATGCGTGAAAGCATTATCAAAGGATCATCGAAAGATACAACCATCATGGTAAAACCTGAAGAATTCTTTATCACAGCTGCTGAAGCTCCACAATTAAATAATACCCAACTTGGATCATATCTCCACAAACAAAAGAATCGCGGCGTTGGCAATATTCAGGGCTTTGAAGATGAGTATTATAAACGGTTTTCAATGCCACTGGCAGCTTTCATTATGACATTGATTGGTGTATCACTTTCATCTAGGAAAGTTCGCGGAGGAATGGGTATTCATTTGGGAATCGGATTGGCTTTAAGTTCCATTTATATACTATTCTCGACCATGTCAACTTCCTTCTCCGTCAGCGGAAGTATGTCCGCATTTGCTGCAGTTTGGTTGCCAAATGTTTTGTTTATCCTGATTGGAATTTACTTATACAATACTGCACCAAAATAACTTAGAACAAATAATTTTAGCAATAAAAAAGGGATAATCAGCGTTGATTATCCCTTTTGCTTATATAATTATTGAAATTATTTCTGTCTTATAAAAATCTGAATCGGAGTGCCGGTGAATTCGTATTTTGCTCGGATTTTATTTTCCAAAAAACGACGGTATGGTTCCTTTACATATTGAGGCAAATTGGCAAAAAACAGAAATGTCGGAATTTGCGTGTTTGGCAATTGCGTTACGTATTTGATTTTTATATATTTACCTTTCAAAGCAGGTGGTGGATAATTTTCAATAGCCGGCAACATGTATTCATTTAATTGTGAAGTTGCCACTTTCCGTAATCGGTTCTCATAAACCTGAACAGCCGTTTCCAGCACTTTTAAAATGCGTTGTTTTGTAGGAACTGACGTAAAAATAATCGGGAAATCAACGAAAGGTGCCAATCGTTCACGAATGGTTTTCTCGTAATTCTTTATATCGTTCGATTCCTTATTCTCAATTAAATCCCATTTATTTACACAAACTACAAACCCTTTCCGGTTCTTTTGAATCAACGAAAAAATGTTCAAATCCTGACTTTCAATACCACGTGTGGCATCAATCATAAGAATACAAACGTCGCAATTCTCAATGGCACGAATGGAACGTACAACAGAATAATATTCCAAATCTTCATTAACTTTGGCTTTTTTTCGAATCCCGGCAGTATCAACAAGGTAAAAATCGTGACCGAATTTATTAAAACGGGTGTAAATGGAGTCGCGAGTTGTGCCGGCAATTTCAGTAACAATCGTACGTTCTTCGCCAACAAAAGCATTCACAATTGACGATTTTCCGGCATTTGGACGGCCTACCACAGCAAAACGCGGAAGTTCGTCATCAATTTCCTCTGTAAAGTCAGATTTGAAATGTGTAAGAAGTTTATCCAAAAATTCTCCCGTACCCAATCCATTGATGGCTGAAATCATAAATGGCTCACCCAACCCGAGTTTGTAAAATTCAGCCGACTCATATTGCCATTCAAATGTGTCAGCTTTATTTGAAACCAGCATTACAGGTTTATCGATACCACGCAGAATCTGCGCAACTTCTAAATCGTAATCCGTAATTCCATTTTGAACATCAACAAGAAAAAGAATCACATCGGCTTCTTCCATAGCTAACAAAACATGTCGTTTTATCTCACCTTCAAATATATCTGAAGAATTTATGACCCAACCACCCGTGTCAATCACCGAAAATTCTCTTCCTTCCCATTCACTTTTGCCGTATTGACGGTCGCGTGTTGTTCCGGCTTCATCATCTACAATGGCACGGCGGCTTTTTGTAAGTCGGTTAAAAAGTGTCGATTTCCCAACATTTGGACGACCAACAATTGCTACAATATTTCCCATATTTATTTTATATCTAATAAGTTAGATATTTACATTCCATTTTATTTTATCAGTCCGGGTTTTCGCAAAGCCAAACTGCGGGTGCAAATATTTCGGGCACAAAGGTACAGTTTTTTATTGGACGGCGAAAATGAAATCCTTTATCCTGATTTGATGAAATTTGGTTTTACAATGAAGTTCCTAATAATGATTGCTATAGCCAATAATCAATTGGCTTTCTGAAAAATTTCCAATTGGAGATTTGCAGAATATAAAAAAAGCAGTATCTTTGCAACGCTTTTAGAGAAAGGTATTACAATCCGATTCCACGAAATCGGGCGTTTAGCTCAGCTG
>CAIYTJ010000042.1 GCA_903929065.1 uncultured Bacteroidales bacterium
AAAAAATCCATTCAGTTTTGAGGAAGTTCAGGGCGTTTCTGATAATGACAGGGATTTCGTAGAATATGTTGATTCTATTTTGACTGCAAAAGGAAATAGAATTAGCAATATTTCGATAAAAGAAAAATCCCAATCGCTTTATGTCCCTGATTCCTTGCGCAATGAATTAATTCTTAAATTTGAAAACCGGAATTCCATGCTCCGTAATTACATGAAAACGTCGTTGGAAATTCCTGAAAAAAACATGGTTATCAGAACCATAGAAAAAGATAGTTTGAGTATTTACAAACAAAATGCCAAATACAAAATTGGAATGTCATTGCCTGGTGCCAATTAATTTCATGATTTTGCATTTTTATTCGCTTCCAACTCATTTATTGACAATCGGATAGGCATACTATCAAAATAGCCTAAATTATATCTAAAAATAGGATTCCGGGCTTGCAGGGAAGAAGAAAAAGCAGTACTTTTGCACAAATTTGAACAATTGAGTCGGAACGACAATTCAATCAAACACAATATATGCAAAATTACAAACCACTCCATTTAGTGCTGGAGGACGGAACTGTTTTTAAAGGTAAATCATTCGGCTACGAGAAACCGGTAGCAGGCGAGGTCGTTTTTAATACCGCCATGGTCGGGTATCCCGAAAGTTTGACCGACCCTTCTTACGCGGGACAAATTTTAGCGATAACATTCCCATTAGTTGGCAATTACGGTGTTCCCACCGACATTATCCAAAACGGACTTTCAACTTTTTACGAATCGGAAAAAATTCAAGCAACAGGGCTGATTATTTCCGATTTTTCTTTTGAATACAGTCACTGGAATGCAGGAAAAAGCCTTAGTGAATGGTTGATAGAAAATGAAGTACCCGGAATTTTCGGGGTTGATACCCGTGAGTTGACTAAGCTGGTTCGCGAGAAAGGAACCATGCGTGGAAAATTTGTTTTCCCGGATGGTGAAGATATTGAGTTTATCAATCCGGATGATGAAAATCAGGTTGCTAAAGTAAGTTGCGATGAAGTAATAACTTATGGAAACGGAAAACATCGCATTTTGCTGGTGGATTGTGGAGTCAAGCATAATATTATCCGTTGTTTATTGAAACGCGATACCACGGTGATTCGAGTGCCCTGGGATTATGATTTTAATCATATTGAATTTGACGGCTTATTTATCTCGAATGGACCCGGTGATCCGGAATATGCAAAAGACACTGTTCGTCATATACAGGTTGCCATGAAAACCGGAAAACCAATTTTCGGAATTTGCATGGGAAACCAGTTGCTTTCAGTTGCAGGAGGTGCCAAAACTTATAAACTGAAATACGGTCACCGCAGTCACAACCAACCGGTGCAGTTGATGGGCACAAATCGTGCATTTATCACTTCTCAAAACCATGGTTTTGCTGTTGATGGAAAAACGCTGGGAGCAAATTGGGAACCTTTGTTCGTCAACATGAACGATAGTACAAACGAAGGTATTCGCCACAAAACAATGCCATGGTTTTCGGCACAATTTCACCCCGAAGCCTCTTCAGGTCCAACTGATACAGAATTTCTTTTCGATGTATTTATCAAAACATTGACCGATTTCTCAAAACCAATCACTCAAATGATTGTCGATGAAATGGAATCTCGATTGGTTACCAAACACGTGTATAATGGAGCTGAAAAAGGCGAAATCAAAAAAGTGTTGGTTCTTGGTTCAGGTGCGTTGAAAATTGGTGAAGCCGGTGAATTCGATTATTCCGGTTCGCAGGCATTGAAAGCGTTGAAAGAAGAAGGAATTGAAACCGTATTGATTAACCCTAACATTGCCACCGTGCAAACCTCGGAGGGAATTGCCGACAAAGTATATTTCCTGCCGGTTACGCCAGATTTTGTGGAACGTGTTATTGAAAAAGAACGTCCTGATGGCGTTTTCCTTTCATTTGGCGGTCAAACGGCTTTGAATTGCGGTGTTGCACTTTTCAGAAATAAGATTTTCGAAAAATATAATGTAAAAGTACTTGGAACGCCGGTCCAATCGATTATTGATACCGAAGACCGTGAAATTTTCAATCAAAAACTGCATGAAATTGATGTAAAATACATCAAAAGTGAAGCGGTTAATGACCTTGAAAATGCAGTTCGCGCTGCCAATGAACTGGGTTATCCTGTCATTGTGCGTGCTGCTTACGCACTTGGCGGAATGGGCAGCGGCTTTTGCGATAATGACACTGAACTGAAAGCATTGGTTGAAAAAGCATTTGCCTACTCTTCACAGGTTTTGGTTGAAAAATCGCTGAAAGGCTGGAAAGAAATTGAATACGAGGTTGTTCGTGATAAATACGATAACTGTATCACGGTTTGTAACATGGAAAACTTCGATCCACTCGGCATTCATACCGGCGAGAGTATTGTGGTTGCACCGTCGCAAACGTTGACCAACAGCGAATACCACAAACTCCGCGAACTGGCAATACGGATTATTCGCCACATTGGAATTGTTGGAGAATGTAATGTACAATATGCTTTCGACACGGTTTCCGAAGATTACCGCGTGATTGAAGTTAACGCCCGTTTGAGCCGCTCGTCGGCACTTGCGTCTAAAGCAACCGGTTATCCGCTTGCTTTCGTGGCTGCTAAACTTGGACTTGGTTACGGATTGCCGGAACTGAAAAACTCGGTAACAAAAGATACGTCGGCATTTTTCGAACCGGCGCTTGATTATATTGTTTGTAAAATTCCTCGTTGGGATTTGGGTAAATTCCAGGGCGTAAGTCGCCAGTTGGGTTCAAGCATGAAATCGGTTGGTGAAATTATGTCCATCGGTCGCAACTTTGAGGAAGCATTCCAGAAAGGACTGCGAATGATTGGGTTAGGAATGCATGGATTCGTGGCAAATAAAGATTTTTACGCCGACGATGTGGATACCGCCCTCTCCCAACCTACCGACAAACGCGTTTTCTATTTGGCTCAGGCACTTCACAGCGGTTATTCCGTTGACCGGTTGCACGAACTGACTAAAATCGACCGCTGGTTCCTTTACAAACTGGAACGAATTGTGGCTTTGGAACATAAACTGCATACATTTGATTCGCTTGAAACATTGCCGGATGAATTATTATTCGAGGCCAAACTGACCGGATTCTCCGATTTTCAGGTTACACGATTGGTAACCAAATGTAGCAACGACGAAATTGATGAAAAAATAAAACTAACCCGCAATCATCGTAAAAAACTCGGTATTGTTCCGGTGGTGAAACAAATTGACACACTGGCCGCCGAATATCCGGCACAAACCAACTATTTGTACCTGACTTATGGCGGAACAGCCAGCGATGTAAAATACCTTGGCGACCACCGTTCTGTGGTAGTTTTAGGTTCGGGTGCTTATCGTATCGGTTCGTCGGTTGAATTTGACTGGTGCGGTGTAAACGCGCTTATGACCATTCGCAAGGAAGGTTTCCGCTCGGTTATGATAAATTATAATCCCGAAACGGTTTCGACCGACTACGATATGTGCGACAGGCTGTATTTCGACGAATTGAGTTTTGAGCGTGTGATGGACATTATCGAAATGGAAAATCCAATGGGTACGATTGTTTCTACCGGAGGACAAATTCCAAATAACCTGGCCATGAAACTGGCTGAATCCAATGTAAATATCCTGGGAACACAAGCCGTGGATATAGACCGCGCAGAAGACCGTCACAAGTTCTCGTCGATGCTAGATACCCTGAAGATTGACCAGCCACGCTGGAAAGAACTGACCACCTTTGAAGATGTCAACGAATTTGTCGACGGAATCGGATATCCGGTCTTGGTACGGCCATCCTATGTGCTTTCGGGTGCAGCAATGAATGTGTGTTACGATGCTTCGCAGTTGGAAAACTTTCTGAAACTGGCAACAGACGTTTCGAAAAAACATCCGGTTGTGATTTCAGAATTTATCGAACGTTGCAAGGAAATAGAAATTGATGCGGTAGCTAAAAACGGAGAGATTCTGGTGTATGCCATTTCGGAACACGTTGAATTTGCCGGTGTTCACTCGGGAGATGCCACCACGCAGTTTCCTCCGCAAAAGATTTACGTGGAAACCATTCGCCGGATTAAGAAAATTGCCAGCGAAATTGCCAAATCACTGAATATCTCCGGACCATTCAACATTCAATTCTTAGCGCGCGATAATTATATCAAGGTAATTGAATGTAACCTACGTTCGTCACGCAGCTTTCCATTTGTTTCGAAGGTATTGAAAATAAACTTTATAGAACTTGCTACAAAAGTAATGCTTGGATTAGAGGTAGAAAAACCGGAGAAATCGGCTTTCGATCTCGATTATGTAGGAATAAAAGCTTCCCAGTTCTCATTTGCCCGCCTGCAACAAGCCGACCCCGTATTGGGTGTTGATATGGCTTCTACCGGTGAAGTAGGTTGTATTGGGGATGATTTCTCGGAAGCAATCCTGAAATCGCTGCTATCGGTGGGTTATCGTATTCCAAAGAAAAGTATTTTGATTTCGTCCGGTGAGCCAAAATCGAAGGTTGAACTGGTGGATGCCTGTGCATTGCTTCAAAAGAAAGGTTATGAATTGTTTGCGACCAGAGGAACACAACGATTCCTGAAAGAAAATGGCGTAAATGCCATAGCCGTAAGCTGGCCGGATGAAGAGGGTGAATTGAACGTAAAGAATATGATTTCCAACAAACAATTTGATTTGGTTATCAACATTCCGAAAAACACCACCAAACGTGAGTTGGCCAACGAT
>CAIYTJ010000043.1 GCA_903929065.1 uncultured Bacteroidales bacterium
CGGTCGGTAATAGTGAGGGTTTCGTCCACGTTATGGTCGGTTATCAGAATGCCAATATTTTTATCTTTAAGCTTCCAAACAATGTCCTGAATATCCTGAACGGCAATAGGGTCAACTCCTGCAAATGGTTCGTCGAGCATAATGAAACGTGGTTCAATGGCCAGACAACGCGCAATTTCAGTACGGCGTCGTTCGCCTCCCGAAAGGCGGTCGCCAATATTTTTGCGGACATGTTCCAGATTAAATTCCGAAATCAATGTTTCAAGCTTTTCTTTTTGAGCAGCTTTACTGAATTTAGTCATTTCCAGTACGGATTTCAAGTTGTCTTCCACAGTCATTTTGCGGAAAACAGATGCTTCCTGAGCTAAATAGCCAATCCCGCTTTGAGCACGTTTATAAACCGGATATTTTGTTATTTCTACATCATTCAGAAATATTTTTCCTGAATTAGGTACCACTAATCCCGTTGTCATGTAAAAAGTGGTGGTTTTGCCTGCACCATTCGGACCTAGTAAACCTACAATTTCTCCTTGTTTTACATCGATGGAAACATCGTTGACAACTGTTCGTTTGCCGTATTTCTTAAATAAATGCTCGGTACGGAGCACCATGCTGTCATTTGCCATATGCGTTGATTAGAAATGCAAAAGTACATTTTTAAAAGGAGAATATAAAATGAAATACAAAAAAAACCTTCAGTAGAAAAAAACAGCAGAATCAACTGGTTTAATATGATTTAATACTGCCTTATCCCTTGTTTATGGTATATAAAATACTGATTGAATGGTATTGTGTACACATTTTGGCACCCGTATCTTTGCATAAACAAATTTAAAGAACAGATTTATGAACTCAAATGCATTTTGCCCCATATCCGATAAAAAAATAAATGAACGTGTAGCCAGACTTAATGGAGTTTTCACGTTTTTATTATTAATTGCCTATGCAATAACATCCAACATATTTATAATTTCATTTTTATTAATCGATTTTTTATTACGGTCAGCAGAATTATTTCGGTATAGTCTTCTTGCCATTTTATCACGTAATATTCTAAAATTGTCGAATATCAAACCAAAACTGGTAAATGCCGGTCCAAAGATATTTGCTGCACGAATCGGAGTTGTATTTAGTTTTGGCGTATTGCTTTCAACAGCTTTCGGAGGCTGGAATTTAGTGGGAATATCACTAATCTCAATATTTGGAACCTGTGCATTCTTAGAAGGATTTTTCGGGATTTGTGTTGCGTGTCAGATTTATCCTTTTGTTTACAAATTATTCTATCACAGTAGATTAGTTAGTGAAAAATAACTGATTTAAATGTATTTTTATATTGAAAGCCGTCTCATTGCGAGATGGCTTTTTTGTTTTGTAATGTCCCGTTTTACAATAATGCAAATGCATTTGACCTTTTTTTAGGACAATTCGGAATAATAATTCAAAAAAATCATTACTTTTGCTTGCAGTTGCTTACAGATTGATTTTGTGTGTTAACTGTCTATTATTCAACATTTACCGATTTCAAATAAATGATTTTTTGTTTTGAAAAGGTCGATGGAAGATGTTTTAATTTTAAATTGAAAGTTTATGTACCAGAATTTTAAAACACACTTACAAGCCGAACTTTCGGGAATTGAACAAGCCGGTTTATATAAAAAAGAACGTATTATCATTTCACCACAAGGTGCTGTAATTCGGGTTGCTGATGGAAAGGAAGTGCTGAATTTTTGCGCAAATAATTATTTAGGGCTTTCCAACAACGCGGAATTAAAAGATGCTGCAAAAAAAGCGCTTGATAGTCACGGCTATGGCGTTTCGTCGGTGCGGTTTATTTGCGGAACGCAGGATATTCACAAACAGCTGGAAGCTTCTATTGCCAGGTTTTTTGGTACGGAAGACACAATTTTGTATGCGGCATGCTTTGATGCAAATGGCGGTGTTTTTGAACCGTTGCTTGGCGAAGAAGATGCGATTATTTCGGATGCATTGAACCATGCTTCAATAATTGATGGCGTAAGGCTTTGCAAAGCTCAACGCTATCGATATGCTAATGCCGATATGGAAGATTTGGAGAATCAGTTGAAAACGTCACAAGCACAGCGTTTTAGGTTAATTGTGACTGATGGTGTTTTCTCAATGGATGGGAATGTGGCACCATTGGATAAGATTTATGCATTGGCAGAGAAATACAATGCCATGGTAATGGTGGACGAATCGCATTCGGCCGGTGTGGTTGGCAATACCGGGCGTGGAGTGACTGAACGCTACAACCTGCGAGGCAAAATAGAAATCATAACCGGAACACTTGGAAAAGCGTTTGGTGGTGCCATTGGTGGATTTACAACCGGCAAAAAAGAAATTATTGATTTACTTCGTCAGCGGTCGCGACCATATTTGTTTTCAAACTCTATTCCGCCAATGGTTGCCGGAGCCGGAATCCGAATGTTTGAAATGATGGATGAAACCAACGAACTTCAGGATAAATTACACAAAAACACGGCTTACTTTGTTGAAAGGATGAAAGCAGCCGGATTTGATATCAAACCAACCGAATCGGCTATTTGTGCGGTGATGCTTTATGACGCGAAACTTTCGCAGGAAATGGCAGCAAAGCTATTGAGTGAAGGAATTTATGTAACCGGTTTTTATTTTCCGGTGGTTCCTAAAGGACAGGCACGCATTCGTGTTCAGATTTCGGCAGCACATGAAACCGAACACTTGGATAAATGTATTGCAGCATTTACCAAGGTGGGGAAAGAATTGAAAGTTATTTAATTATATTTAATTTCGGTGATATTTGCTCACTTTGTTCACGATATTTGCTTCGCTGTTATTAAATAAACCGATGAACCGTTAAACGAATAAACCAATCAACCAAAAAATGAAAGCACTCGTAAAACTTCGTCCTGAAAAGGGTATATGGCTGGTAGATGTTCCAATGCCACACGTTGGAATCAACGACGTTTTGATTCAGATTAAAAAAACAGCCATTTGCGGCACCGATTTGCATATTTACAAGTGGGACGAATGGTCGCAGCGTACAATTAAAACCCCGATGACCATTGGTCATGAATATGTGGGAACGGTGGTTGATAAAGGACGTGGGGTTAAAAACATTCACATTGGTGACCGTGTGACCGGTGAAGGACACATTGCCTGCGGACATTGCCGAAATTGCCGACGGGGTAAACTTCATGTGTGTGAAAATACAATTGGGGTGGGAGTGAACCGTGATGGTGCTTTTGCCGAATATCTTTCGCTTCCGGCTGAAAATGTGGTTCATTTGGATGACCGGATTTCCGATGAAGTGGCTTCCATTATGGATCCGTTTGGAAATGCCACACACACCGCTTTGTCTTTCCCTATGATAGGTGAAGATGTACTGATTACGGGTGCAGGACTTATCGGAACCATGGCAACTGCTATTTGCAAATTTGCCGGTGCGCGAAATATCGTGGTAAGTGATTTGAGTGATTACCGGTTGGATATTGCCAGAAAAATGGGAGCAACGCTGACTATAAATCCGCGAAAGGGTGAAACCATCGAAGGTGCCATCAATCAATTGCACATGCATGGATTTGATATCGGACTGGAAATGTCAGGTTCACCGATTGCTTTCGAAAGCATGATTGAGAACATGTATAACGGCTCTAAAATAGCTTTACTGGGAATATTGCCGAATACAACCACCATTCAGTGGGATAAAATCATTTTTAAAGCATTGACACTGAAAGGCATTTATGGTCGTGAAATGTGGGAAACATGGTATCAAATGGAACAAATGCTGATTACCGGCATCGATCTGACACCTGTGATAACTCACCGATTCGAAATTGATGATTTTCAGAAAGGTTTTGACGTGATGGAAAGCGGCGAATGCGGTAAAGTGATTTTGAACTGGC
>CAIYTJ010000044.1 GCA_903929065.1 uncultured Bacteroidales bacterium
GAGATAAGGGACAAACCGGGCTTATAGGTGGAACACGTGTGCCCAAAAATGATGTTAGAATTGAGGCTTATGGAACAGTTGATGAATTAAATTCATTCATTGGTTTGCTTACAACTTATGATATTCAAGAGGAAAATTTCAATTTTCTACGCAAAATCCAAAATAATCTATTTACAATAGGCTCATATTTGGCTACTGATTTAACTAAAACGCAGCCGGGAGAAGATTCAATTTTAAAAACAGACAGCATTGAGCAGATTGAAAAGGAAATTGACCGAATCGATGCATTACTTCCTGAATTAACCTCATTTGTGTTGCCCGGAGGTTCACAATCAAGTGCTTTGAGCCATGTTTGCCGTACAATTTCCCGTCGGGCTGAGCGACGCATTTTTGATATGAATGATAAATATATAATTGATAATAAGGTGCTTGTATACTTTAATAGATTGTCGGACTATTTTTTTGCATTATCGCGCCATTTGACGATAAATACAGGGTTTGAAGAAATTTATTGGAAAAGGCATGATTAATAAAAAAAATTCCTATTTTTGCACAAAATTAAAAGATTATACATTAAACTTATTTACCTTATAAATTCAGGCTGATTATGTATTGGACATTGGAACTTGCTTCTAAAATTGAGGATGCCCCTTGGCCCGCAACAAAAGATGAATTAATTGATTACGCAATGCGTTCCGGAGCGCCTCTGGAAGTTATTGAAAATTTACAGGAAATTGAAGACGAAGGTGAAATCTACGAAAGTATCGAAGATATCTGGCCGGACTATCCTAGTAAAGAAGACTTTTTTTTCAACGAAGAAGAATATTGAAATCAACATATCAGGTGAATTAAGTATTTAATTATTATTGGATTGAAAAATCCTGATTAATATAAAAATCATCTCAAATTCAACAAAAATGTTAATCAAAACAATTTTTTGAAAGATTTGTAGTTTCTTTAAATGCACAATCTGAAAAGGAATGAAATATATGCTGAAATTGTGATTGATATATTCATGAAGTACCTATGAAAAAAGTAGTTTTAAGTCTTTTGTTATTACTCCTTAGCATAGGTTCAGCATTTTCTCAATTTGACGCTCAAATGAGCCAGTATATGTTTCACACTTCTTCGTTTAATCCTGCAGCGGTAGGTGATGGAGACATGATTCAAATTACCGGGCAACACAGAATTCAATGGGTGGGTATGCCAAATGGTGGTCTAACAACAAATTTCAGCATAAGCTCTCCTTTGAAATTTGAAAATATAAAGCAGGGAATTGGGTTGTCATTTTTAAATGATAATGTTGGATTGTTTACTAATCAGGTTGCACATTTACAATATGCTTTTAGAAAACAGTTGGGACAGGGCATTTTGAGTGTTGGCACAGACTTAGGATTCGTGAGTTTAGGATTTAGAGGAGATAGTGTTCGTAAGATTACAAGTGAATATCATGATTTTACAAACGATCCGGAAATTCCTCAAAGTGCTGTTGTAGGAATGAGTTTTGATATGAGTCTCGGATTGTATTATTCCACTCCAAAATGGTATACCGGAATTTCATACCTGCATTTAAATAATCCGACAGTTAATTGGGGGGATCGTACACAGTTCAGACAAACCGGTTCGTTATTCTTAACTGGTGGATACAAATACAATTTGGTTGATACCAAATATGTTTTAAAACCGAGTTTCCTGGTTAAAACTGATTTCAGTTCAATGCAGTTTGATTTAACTGCCAGAGTAGAATACGATGAAAAGTATTGGGGAGGTTTGAGCTACAGGCTACAGGATGCAGTTGTTTTTTTGGCGGGAATCAATATTGCCGGGGGAATGTCAATAGGATTTTCGTGGGATTTGCCAACTTCTCAGATTTTAGCAGTTAGTGGTGGTACGCCAGAGTTTCTGGTAATGTATAGTTTTGAATATGTCTTCGGTAAACGAAGCAGTAAATATAAGAGTATTAGAATATTGTAGTATCAAACCAATGGTTTGAAAATATATAATTAAACACATTTTTTTATTTTAAATAATAAAAATAACTGGAATGAAAAAAAATCTGATAATAATTGTAGTAACTTTACTTATTGTTGCTTGCAATAAACCCGTGGGAGAATTAACCGGTCTGGGAGTGAAAGATAAATTCTTTGAAGCCCAACCTTATGGAATGGTTTTCATTAAGAGAGGTTCTTTCATGATGGGGTCAAATGACCAATCCGCAATTGGAGGTCATAACGATAAATCGATTAACGTGTCAGTTGATGCTTTTTGGATGGATGAAACTGAAATTACAAATGACAAATATAAACAATTTGTATATTATGTTCGCGATTCCGTTGCATTGCGAACACTTGTTTTAGCAGGAAAAGACGAATTCCGGTTGAAAATAAAAAATCAGACTGACGATGCAACTCCGGAAATGGCACGTCTTAACTGGAGGGTAAAAATTCCATGGAATTCAAAAGATGAAGAAATCAGGAATATTTTAGAATCACTTTTTTATAAAGATAATAATGCTTTAGGATTTAAGAGACAAATTGATCCGGGAAAACTTCAATATAAATACGAATGGATAAATTATGATCAGGCAGCTTTACCACAAAACAAATACGATGTTAATACCGGTGCTTATCCAAAAAATGCAGAAGCCCGCGTTGATACATCTTTTGTAGAAAACGGAGTAATAAAAAATATTACGATTAAAAGAAAACTGGTATCAAGAAAAGATTTGATTTCTACCAGAATTGTAAATATTTATCCAGACACAGTTATGTGGTTGCGTGATTTTCAGTATTCTTATAACGATCCAAAAATGAGAATGTATTTCTCAGCACCTGGATATTCATATTATCCGGTGGTAGGGGTTACATGGGAACAGGCACAGGCATTTTGTCAATGGCGGACGCATTTCTTTAACAGCTCGAATGCTGTTGGTGGGCAGGATTACAGACTTCCAACAGAAGCTGAATGGGAATATGCAGCAAGAGGTGGACGTAAATTGGCCCTTTATCCCTGGGGAGGGAATTATGTAAGAGATATCAAAGGTTGCTATCTTGCAAACTTTAAACCTATGCGTGGTAGTTATTCTGATGATATGGGTACTACGACTATGAAAGTAGCCTCATTCCCACCAAATGATTTTGGTTTGTTCGATATGGCTGGTAATGTCGCAGAATGGACTTCGACTGCATATAATGAATCAACGAGCACTTTAATTTCAGACATGAATCCTAGTTTTCAATATAATGCAAAAAACGATGATCCTGATATTCTGAAAAGAAAAGTAGTTAAAGGTGGCTCCTGGAAAGATATTGCATATTATCTTCAGTGCGGTGTTAGAACTTATGAATATCAAAATGAAAGCAGACCTTACATTGGATTCAGATGTGTAAGATCTTTTAACGGTGAATAAAAATAAAAAAATAAATTAGAGAATAATGTCAACAAAAGAATCAAAATTCGATATTTGGTGGAATTCACCTGAAGTAAAACAAAAAGTTGGAGCAGCATATAGTCTTGGAGCTTCAGTTGTTATTATTGGAGCAATGTTTAAGATACAACATTATGAAGGAGCAGGTTTAATGCTTGGCATTGGTATGTCGGTTGAAGCTGTTTTATTTGCATTGGGTATATTTGACAAACCACACAGAGATTACGAATGGGATAAGGTTTATGATTTTGATGGTGAATCAAAGGAAGCGATTTCTAAGGAAAGTAAGCAGAACAATGGTGTAATTTCCAGAGCAGTTGGCTTGAATTATACAGAAACTATAAACGATGACGATGTTAAGAAACTTTCTGAAGGAATTAAAAACTTAACCACTACAGCTCAACAGTTTGCAGGTTTATCAAGCGTTGTTGGAGCTACAGATCAGTTTGTAAAGAATATTGACAGTGCATCACAGGTAACAGGAAAATTTGTCAAGAGTCAGGAATCGCTGAATAATTCAACCAATCTTCTATCCAGTTCATATCAGGGAATTGCAGACGGAATGGACACTGTAGAAAAAAACACAAAACTTTATGCAACAAAAGTTGAAGGAATTAATAAAAACCTTGCATCAATAAACTCAATCTATGAAATTCAGTTGAAGAATATTCAAGCTCAATCTGAGGGATTAACACAACAGAATGAGAAGTTAAGATCAGCTAATGATGAGTTGAATACTATTGCCGGGGATTTACAAAAAATGAAATCGGCAACTGCCATTGCTGCAGGAGAGGCCGAAAACTTTAAAACCGGAACAACCAAACTTGCGCAACAAGTTGCTGATTTGAATAAAGTTTATGGTAATATGCTAAATTCATTAGGCTAATCACTGGAATTTATTTATAATTTAATTTAAAGGAAATTTCAATGAGTGGAGCAAAAAATTGTCCAGAAACACCCAGACAAAGAATGATTGGTATGATGTATTTAGTGCTGACAGCCATGTTAGCACTGAATGTTTCGAGTGAAATTCTTAATGGGTTTTCTATGATTGATACCAGTTTACACAAAAATATAGAATCAGCAAGTGCCAGAAATAACGGATTATATGCAGACTTTAAAGCACTTGATGAAAAGAATCATCAAAAAGTAGGGAAATGGCTGGAAAGAGCTAAATTAGTTCAGACAAAATCTAATGAGCTTTACAATTACATTGAAAATTTTAAAGTTAAGATAGTCAGAATGGCTGATGGAAAAGAAGCCAATGACAGCGCTTACGTAGTTCAAATAAAAGCAAAAGATAATTTGGATAAACCGACTCAATATGGCATAGAAGAAAAACACGGGATAGAACTTAAGACTAAAATAGAACAATACAGGGATTTTTTAATTGAAACGAATCCACAAAAAGTAAAGTTGTATCAATCGGTATTTTCAACTGTAAAAACGAAAGAAGGTAAAGAATGGACTGTTGCGTTATTTGACATGATGCCCGTATCAGCTGTAATTACACTTTTGACAAAATATCAAAATGATATCCGTTCCAGCGAAGCAGAAATTGTTGAATATCTCAAAACTCAGACAGATGCATCAGATTTCAGAGCAAATAAATTAGAAGCTTTTGTGATACCAGATTCACGTTATGTGATACGTGGAGATAGATTTAAGGCAAGAATTGTTTTGTCGGCAGTTGATTCTACAAAGGTTCCCAATTACTACGTAGGTGGTTCAATGGTTCCAAAAGGAATTTATGAGACTACATGTACAACTTCGGGTCCAAAAGTATTTTCGGGTCAAATTACCTTTATGGGAAATGATGGGAATTTGGTCTCAAGACCATTTAAAAGTGAATATATGGTTGTTGATCCAACTGCAACCATGTCGAATGAAGATTTAAACGTTGTATATAAAGGTATTGATAATAAATTCAGTGTATCAGTCCCTGGAGTTGCACCGACAAGTATAAGTGTGAAAATTGAAGGTGGTACAGCTGAACAAAAAGCACCCGGTAAATTCATTATACGCACCACCCGTGATGGAAATATAGTTATTCATGTTTTTGCATTGATTGATAAGACATCTCGTGAAATGGGAAGTAGTGTGTATAGAGTAAAATTACTTCCTGATCCAAAAGCGTTTATTCAACCGGGCGAAAATAATGCTAAAGCAATTCGTTCTGGGAATATGACACCCAACGAATTGAGAAATTCATCAGTTATTGCCAGTTATGGAAATGACGAACTGGTAAAAGCAAATTTTAAAGTAAATTCGTTTACCATGATTGCAAAAGGAATACCTCCAATGAATGTAAACGGCAATAAAATGGATAGAAGATTTATTGACAAATTGTTAAAGGGCGATATTCTGGTTATAAGTCAGATTAAGGCTGAAGGTCCGGATAGAACCCCAAGGGATTTGGGATCAATAATGATTCAATTATGATTTCAATATTTAATCAGAACTACAAAAAAAAGAAGATATGAAAAGATACAGGCTTGTTTCAATGGCAATAATAATCTCATTAATGATGAGCTCATTGCAGGCACAGGTAAAACAAATGCCTTTTTTTCAAAAAAATGGAACTCCGTCAATTCAAACTAATGAAATGAAAACAATGGCTGATACCATTGCTGTTATTAATCACAGAGCTGACGATGTTGTTTGGTCAAGAATTCTATACAGAATTGTAGACATGAGGGATAAGCAAAATTATCAGTTATACTTCCCAACCGATCCGAATGAACAATATAAAAGTTTATTTCGTGTCATTCTGGAAGCAACTGTAAATGATTCGCTTAGGGCATATAACAAAGTTGAACGTGATATCCAACCATTGTTTAATAATGTAATTCCAAAGGATAGTTTGGAGAGATATTTCATTTTTTGTGATATTGATAGTACTGATGCAAACAATAAAAAGGTTTTAAAGAATTCACTGATTGAAATTGACCCAATTACAAATAAACCGATAATTTCTAAGTTTAATTATAAGGCATACGTAAAAAATCAGTTTAAGTTTTTAATTCAGGAAATTGTATTTTTTGATAAACATTCTTCCAGAATGTATTCAAAAATAATAGCTATTGCGCCACTCTATGCATTGAACGAAACAAATGTTACTTTTGCAATGATGAATGGAAATAATGGTAATGCATGGGATTATTTGCAAAGTTCGGTAATCTGTTGGTTTGCATATGATGAATTAAGACCATACCTGGCACGACAA
>CAIYTJ010000045.1 GCA_903929065.1 uncultured Bacteroidales bacterium
ACATAGACACATAGGTCACAGCAGTTTTTTTTTTAATAAGTATTAATATTTTCTTAGTGTTCTATATGCCTATGTGGTTCATAAATTTATTTCTTTGGAAACCACGGAATAAATGAACTGGTTTTTTCAATATACTCCTTGTATTGAGGTTTCTGATCTTTCAACGATTTTTCGAGCAAAGCAACTCCTGATACTTTAATAATCAACAGAGTCATTATCACCGAACCGGTTGCATACCAATAACTTCCGGACGAAAGGCAAATCAAACCAAAACCCCACCAAACAGCCGAATCACCAAAATAATTCGGATGGCGTGTATAATGCCACAGTCCGGTGTTCAGCACTTTGCCTTTATTCGCTTTATTCGCTTTGAAACGTGCCAATTGCAAATCACCACCAGCTTCAAAAACAAATCCGATAATCCAAACCAATACTCCCAAATAATCAAACAAATTGAGGTTATCAGAAGTTGAATTGAGGTTTATACCCAGCAAAGGCAGTGAAATGACGAACATCAAAACTCCCTGAAGCAAAAATGTCTGGAAAAAACTTATCCACCAATAATTTTTTTCACCATATTTCTTTCGGAATTCCTGATAGCGAAAATCTTCCGGTTTACCTAAGTTTCGCCATGCCAGATAAACCGACAACCGCAATCCCCAGATAGTTACCAGCACGAAAAGAATAATTTTTTCAGGAGTCATATCTGTACTGAGAAAATAGAAAGTATTTACCAGCACAAATCCCAATCCCCAAAACATGTCGACAATGCTTACATTTTTCAAAAACACACTGACCACCCAAAGTGTAGTCATTAAGCCCAAAATCAATAGAAAACCCTGAAGATAAAGTGGCAGCATATTGTATATTTTAAATTGTTATTGCTAATTAAACAATAAAGAAACGGCAATTGTTCCGTTGCCCGCATTCATTCCGATAACCGGAGAAATATCGACAACCGACACCGGCATTTTTCCGGTAAGTTCGTACATTTTACTTACATATTGTTGAGCATCATGTCGGTTATGAGCATGCAGAACCATATAATTCCAAATCGTTTTATCCGTACTGATTTTTCGGATATGCTTCATTACTTTGTTTATGTTGGCTTTCTGGCTGAAAGTTTGTCCGAAAAGGATTGATTTTCCATCATCATCCATCGATACAATCGGATTAATTCCCAATAAATTGGCAATAAAGCCTTTTTGTTTGGAGACACGACCGCCTTTAATCATGTATTTCAAATCTTTCACGCTTACAAAAATCTTAGCATCCTTTTTCCAGTTTTCTACCGATTCGATAATGTTCTCAATGGGCCAACCGGCTTCAATGGCGTGTGCAACCCGTAAAACCAACAGTCCCAATGCTCCTGAAAGCGTTTTGGAATCGATTGAAATGACCGGTTTGTTAAACTCATTCCTGATTTTCTGTACCGCTTTCAAACTGTTCAGATAGGTTCCACTAAACTGCCCGGTAAGATGAACCGATATAATAGCGTCGTAATGCGAAGCCAAATGGGAATATAAATTAGTGAAACTTCGTTCGTTTATTTGTGACGTTTTTGGAAAATCAGCACTGCTTTCCAATAAATCATAGAAATGATCGGGAGTGA
>CAIYTJ010000046.1 GCA_903929065.1 uncultured Bacteroidales bacterium
ATCTTTGTTGTGGTCAAAAAGTCCATTATTATTTAAAGTAAGTCCAAATTTTGTTGATAATTCAGTTCCAATGTTGTGACAATGAAAACTGTGAAAGTCACCTCCTAATTCAACACCAATAAGGTCATATCCTAACAGTTCTTCATTTTCATTTTCTTCAATTTGTCTCAAAAGTGTCAACCGAAGACCAATTTCTCCAAATCCCTCAGACTGAGGTTTAAAGTCGTCCAGTAGGTTTCTAGCTTCATCTTCGTCGAAATACAATGCAATAATTTTAATTTCGTCTAAATGCGGTAAAAAGGTCTTTTTATATTCGATTGCACTTTCGATGTCGGTAAAAACATTCTTCCAACCAATTTTTTCTTCT
Organism: uncultured Bacteroidales bacterium; assembly: GCA_903929065.1. Classification (GTDB taxonomy): domain Bacteria; phylum Bacteroidota; class Bacteroidia; order Bacteroidales; family Paludibacteraceae; genus Paludibacter. Next base: position 368 of record CAIYTJ010000046.1, read on the forward strand.
TCTTGTTTCTTGTCAATCCATGTTCTAATTGATAACACTTTACTGTCGTCTAAACTAAACCTGTCTTTTGCTTTTTCTGTCTCTTCAGTATTGTCAATTATCCATGAGTAAGCCCAATCATCAATTGCATTCTCGTTAATACATTCACTACAAGTATAAACAATTTCTCCAATTTTTGTCCCAAATTTCAAAGGTTGCAATTTGAGTAAGAAATATCCGCCTAAATAGAATTTCATTTTGTCGATAATTAGCTGAGTATTTTTTTACACTTGCTTATAACAATTCAGTATGCGAAATAGTGTTTCCTATATATTTGCCTTATTGAGTTGATCTGAGACCTATGTTATTTAGAAACAATCAGATTAATCTGCTTAAACAATGTTCAGACAATTTCACCCCAAAGATAAAAACTTTTTTTTACATTAACTGCAAACTGGTTAATAAATTTTTCCGGAAAAAATTTGGTAAAAAGAATTAATACATTTAATTTTGTATTTGTGAATGAAATGTGCGGTTTGTTGAAGCGTTTTATTAGCGGTTTGCAGTTCTTTTTGTATCAATTGATTTTATCCAGTTTGCACGAAGTATGTTTATTACAGCCCTGTCCGTTTTCACCGAAATCATTCTTTTTGTTTTTTCCGTTGTGATGTGGGTAAAAGATTCACCTAACAAACGGGCTAACCACTTCCTGGGGTCGGCTTTCGGGTTGGCGGCTTTGCTCAGCGTGTGGATGCTGCTGATCTATTACGCCCACAGCCTGAATGTACCCTTCCTGCGCAGGTATTTTTTACCGCTCGAGCATGTGTTTATCATGTTTATTGGTCCGGCACTTTACTTTTATATGCTGATATTATTCAATCCTTCGGTGCGCATTTTGTTCCGGCAAGGGATATGGCATGCACTACCGGCACTTCCTGCCATAGTATACGTGTTTTATTTTGCCACGCTGCCTTTACCGGTGCGTATGGGGCTGCTTACCGGCGACTCTGATCCGCTGCGCTGGATGGACGTGGTGTTTGATAGCCTGTTTTGCACGCAGTGTATCGTGTATTTTCTGATTTGTTACACTATGGTAAACGGATATCGTAAGGTCAGCTATATGCTTAAAGTAAACGGTTTTCAGATTAACCTCCGGTGGTTGTATTTATTTCTGGTACTGTCGCTGGCATCACTTATTCTGTATTTACCCATCAATATCCTGCATGATTGTACCAACGAACAAATTGGTTGGGGTGCAGCTTTTCTCGCCCTGCCGGCTATGTATCTTTTTGCACAGTCGGTATTTACCACCGGGCTTTCCATGCAGCAATCGGAAAAAATCCCGCGTCCATCGGGCAGGGCATTACAGCTGGATGAAGATGTATTCGACCAGTATCTGAAAAAAATTATCGAAACGGTGGAAGCCGGCCAACTTTACCTGCAGCCGGCTTGCTCGTTGCAACAAGTTTCTATCCAGACAGGCATTCATCCAAACTATATTACCCATATAATCAACTCCCGGTTTAATCAAAGTTTCTCCGATTTTATGAACGAATACCGTTGCAGGAAGGCGCTCGTTTTGTTAGAAGATAGTAAATACCAGAGATGGTCTACCGAAGCCATAGGAGCGGAGAGTGGCTTTGGCAACAGGGTCAGTTTTCACTCCGCTTTCAAAAAAGTGTATGGTACTTCATTTTACAACTATATTAGAAGCAGGAAGAAGTAATGAAAATCAAAATTATATCTCCAAAATTAAAATGTAATGTGACCCCCCAACCCCAAATGGGGGCTTAAGAGAGTAAGAATAGGATTTGTGGGAATTATAGAAAAATGAGTCGGGTTTATTAAATAATTTCAGAGAATACGTCTTAAAGTCCCCTTTTGGGGGTTGGGAGGTCATAATAGAACAGGCTTTTATAAATATTTTCAGAGAATATGTCTTAAAGCCCCCATTTGGGGGTTGGGGGTCAATATATACTTCGTTTTAAAGTCCCCATTTGTGAACCAACGGTCAACGACCAATGGGAGTTAATTAGGAATCAAAAGTTTTTTGAGATGAATCCTGAACTTCTAACTTGTCCCCTTTTTAAGGGGACGAGCGTAGCGGAGGGGTTTAAAAAC
>CAIYTJ010000047.1 GCA_903929065.1 uncultured Bacteroidales bacterium
AACTATTAGAACAAAACAGGATTACATTTTAACAGAAAAGAATGGAAAAACTGTTCCTGAAAAAGTTGGATTGAAAGGAATCACTCGTGATGGTATGGATTATGAATTCACCATCGTATTTGACATTGACATCAAACATAATGCTGTTGCCAGTAAAGATAGAACAGGATTGTTCATGGATAAACCACCAATACTTTTAGGGACAAATACTGGACAGAAAATTATTGAATGGTGTAATGAAGGTGATTTGAAAGAATTCATTATTGACAAAGTCAAAGACTGTAAAACTGTTTTGGATTTAAAAAACCTCTACAATAAATATCCAAATTATCAGAACGAGCTGATAGACCATTTCACGCAAAAACGTGAGGAACTCGAAAAGAATAAAATTGTTGTACCTGCTAAATTTAAACTCAATGGAAGCAATCATTAATACAGAATCAGAAGATAATATTGAAGTACCTATATTAGAAAACGATAATCATCAGTTCATCAAATCAAATACTCTTGCTTCAAGTTATGAGCATTTAATGCAAGATTGTATAATTCCTGTTTTTGCTAAAGATAACGAATCAACTATCAGTCATATTGAGTTTATTCAAACAGTAAACGAAGTTGTTGAACATGTGTTTAAAGGTGAAACAATCAATAAACCTGCTGTGAGAGTTTCTCATACAATTAAAGGTCGAATTCCTGAAGCAATGGGTAAACCTGCCAAAGATTTGGAAGAACGTGAGAAGACGATTTACTATGAACGCATGGCATTTTTAATCGAGATACCCTCTATCAGAAACATCATTAGTGATAACACACTTTGTTTGACTATAGGAGGTGTAAGAGCCTATAATCAAGAAAACCTTTATAACAGAAAAGCTGAAGAACATTTTAAAGTTTTTATCGGATTTCAGAATAAAGTATGCACGAATTTATGTGTTTCAACTGATGGTTTTGCTGCTGAAATTAAGGCGAGAACTTTACAGGAATTAGCAGACCAAATTTACCTATTATTAACGTCATATTCGATAGATAATCACACAAGAGATATGATGTCCCTCTTGAATTATTCAATCAATGAGAATCAATTTGCACAGCTTGTAGGAAGGTTAAGAATGTTCCAATTAATGCCTCCAGATTTGAAGAAAAACATCTTTCAACCTGGGCTTTCAGATTCACAAGTAAATTCTGTCGTTAAAGACTATTTTTTTGACAAATACTTCATGAAAAACGAGAATGGGATGATTGACTTGTGGAGATTATTTAACCTCTTTACAGGGGCTAATAAAGCCTCATACATCGATACTTTTTTGGATAGAGGAGTGAATGCTTATAATTTCAATTTGCACCTCCGAAATTCGCTAGAAGGGGCAGAGGAGTCATGGTTTTTAAGCTGATTTATGGATGAGATAATCACTGTTATTTCACCCTACAGCATTCTGGTTCATAACAAATCTTCGCTTAAAAGAATCTATTGTCCATTTAAAGTAAAAGCGAGGTATCCAGCTATTGAAATGACACTCGGTAAATTCCATACTGTTACAAAAGTTGGTCAAAAAGAAGATGAGATTCTGTTCCTGATTGATGAGTTATGGTTCCAACATTCCATGTTTGAAATCTTATAGCCAAATGGGTAAAATTACCCAAGGAGTTATG
>CAIYTJ010000048.1 GCA_903929065.1 uncultured Bacteroidales bacterium
AGATAAAACTCCAATAGTTGATTTTGCAAAACTTCCGTTTAATTTCGCTTTTTGCTCAAAAATCAAACCTAAAGTCAAATCATGTTTCTTATCAAATGTATTATAAAATTGGGCTCCATATCTGAATCTAAAATTATTGGCTTTCAGCGTTTTGTATTCTGTTGTTGAAGTATAGCCACTGCTTGTTGAACCAAAAGATAAATCTCGATAGTTGTTAATTGTTCCAAACATATAATAAGCGTTCACTCCTAACGAAACGTGATTAAAAAGATTAGCAGAAAGCCCCATATAAACCTGACTAAAGCCTCCATCGCCAAGATAGCTTGTAGTATATGGAATCGTATCATCTTTTTGAATATCTTTTACATAGACATTCCCTGAGCTTGAAAATTTATATCCGGCAAAAGAATAAGGTAACATACCGGCACTATAACCTAACCATTTTGCCAAAGGAAATTGCAAACTCAGATATTCAAGGTTGGCATTGGCTCTGGTTACACTTCCGGTTGTTTCCGAAAAATGTGAAACTAAACCTGCAGCGCCGATATCAAACATAAAAGTCATACTATCAACAACACTGTAAGACGCTGGATTCACCGTGTTAATACTTGAATTAAGTCTGGATCCAATTGAAACTCCACCCATTGCTCTTTGTTCGCCGTTGTTTGTGTCGCTGATATCGCCATAACCAAAACGAGTATATGGTGAATTTGTATTGTTTTGGCTGTGAGTAAATTGAGTAAATAAAAGTATCGCAAAAGCGATTAAAACTAGCTTATTTTTGTACATTATGTTGGAGTATACGGTTGAGTCCGATTAATACTAAATTTTTTTCTGCAAAGATGGCACTTTTTAGCTTCGCAGCAAAGTAAAAAGTGCTACCGCCCGTTAAAAATGTTGAAAGTTTTGGATATTTAATTTTTAATGTATTAATATAACCATCTATCTCAAAAACAATTCCATAAAGTGCACCCGAAAGTATGGCAGAATTTGTATCATTTCCCAAAAACGGACTTTCGGCTGTGGATTCAACTAAAGGTAATTTATGAGTAAATTCGTGAAGTGCCCGCAATCTCATATTTAATCCGGGAGCAATGTTTCCGCCTGAATAAACGCCATTCGAATTAACGAAGTCATAAGTTATGGCAGTTCCGGCATCGATTACTAAGATGTCGTTTCCGGGTTTTAAAAAATTTGCGCCAATTACTGCTGCCAAACGATCCTTGCCAAGTGTCTCAGGCGTTAAATATCTGTTTTCAATGGGAATTGACGTATTATGTGTCAACTCTATAAAATTTCCGGAATTATAGGTCAATATTTCAATAATTGAATCATTATCACTTACAACACTCGATAAAATACAAGATTCAATAGAATGTTTCTGAAAAAGTTCTTTTATTTCAGATTCCCTAAAATCTACAAAAGTCAAACTTTCAATCAATTTATCCAGATTGAAAATACCAACTTTTGTGCTTGAATTACCCTGATCAATGCAAAGATTCACAATAAATTATTTTTAGCCAATAAACCTATAAACTAATTAGCCAACATCAAAGAATTATTTTCTCAATTGGAATTACAAGAATTCCTTCAGCACCCAACGCTTTTAATTTACCGATAATATCCCAGAAACGCTTTTCATCAATTACCGCATGAAGTGAATTCCAGCCTTCTTTGGCCAATGGCATTATGGTTGGACTTTTCATTCCCGGCAAAACTTCAATAATTTTATCAATATTTTCAGTTGGAGCATTCATTAGAACATATTTCTTGTCTTCGGCAAGTTGTACAGATTCAATTCTGAAAAGAAGTTCATCTAATATTGCTTGTTTTTCAGGGGATATATTCGGATTTGATATTAGAAGTGCTTCTGATTTCATAAGCACCTCAACCTCTTTCAAATGATTGGTAATCAAAGTACTGCCAGAACTAACTATGTCGAAAATTGCATCTGAAAGTCCAATACTTGGCGCAATCTCAACTGAGCCGGTTATAATATGGATATCTGCTTTAACGTTTTTTTCTATTAGAAAATCATTTAATATCTCAGGATAAGAAGTAGCGATTACTTTGCCATTAAACCAGTTAATATCGGTATATTCAACCTCTTTTGGAATGGCTAATGACAATCGGCACTTGCTAAAACCCAGTCGTTTAGTCAAAACTACGTTTTTCTTTTTCTCAGCATATTCATTTTCGCCCACAATTCCTATGTCGGCCGCACCATCTGCAACTGATTGTGGAATATCGTCATCTCTTAAAAACAATACTTCCAGAGGAAAATTCTTAGCTGAGATTAACAATAATCTCTTTCCAGATTCTAATTTAATACCCGATTCGGCCAATAGCAACATTGTTTCTTCGTACAACCTTCCTTTTGCCTGAACTGCAATTCGTAACATAATCTTTATTGTTTTTTATATGGAGCTGCAAAGGTACAAAAAATGCATGAATTTAAACTTCTATAAAAAAATAAGGTTCGCTATCGAAATAGCGAACCTTAATGCTTTGCAAGAATTTCTTTTTGCGTTAGCTTTACAGTTATTTTTTAACTGTAGTGTCAACTTTAGCAGTGTCAACTTTAGCAGTGTCAACTTTAACTGTAGTTGAATCCATTGGTTTAGCTTCTTCTGTTTTTTTAGCGCCGCAAGAAGCAAGAGCCAAAGCTACCACACATAATAATAATACTTTTTTCATTTCTTTTAAACTTTAAAAATTTAACATGTTTGTTTTGCAATTCAAAATCGATGCAAAGTTACATTAATTTTTTATTCAGCATTAATAAATCTCGTTTTTTTTTAAAATATTTTTTGGTTTGTGTTAAATGTGTGTTGATTTCATGCTTTTTCGGTAAAAAATGGATTATTCAGGCACTAAATACAAAAAAAAGTCTGAAGTAATTAACTTCAGACTTTGTTTTGTAATCAGATTACTAAATCTGGAATTACTTTTTAACTGTAGTGTCAACTTTAGCAGTATCAACTTTAGCAGTGTCAACTTTAACTGTTGTTGAATCAGTTTTTGGAGCCTCATCTGTTTTTTTAGGAGTACAAGATGCGAATGCCAAAGCTACAACGCAAAACAAAAATACTTTTTTCATTACTTTAAATCTTTAAAAATTTAACATGTTAATTTTGCTATTCAAAATCGCTGCAAAGATACATCTATTTTTTATTGTACATTAATAATTTTGGACTTTTTTTCAATTTTTTATCCATTAAATTTCAATATTTTGTAACTATCAGAAAAACAGCGCATTACTAATGTTATTTTCCTGCAGAGTAAAGGTATCTTTTAATGCTTTTCTTTGGTGTTTTTTCAAATTCATGCGGATATAGTTGAATTTTTGAGATGTTTTCATAGCTGGCCACCAAAGAATTCAATAATTTCTTATTTTCGTCCATAAATTGTTCCAACTGATTTTGATCAACACCTTCAGCATCGACTGCTTCATAATCAGGACAAACTAACGCAATTAATTTGCCATTACTTTCTATCACCAAGCTTTCCATTACATATGGCAAATTATTCAATTTAGCTTCAATTTCTTCGGGATAAACATTTTGGCCGCTTGCTGTGAGAATCATTGTTTTATTACGTCCACGAATGAAAATATTGCCATCGTCATCAACTGTTCCTAAATCGCCGGTATGTAGCCAACCCTCATTATCAATTATTTGTGCTGTTGCCTCAGGGTTTTTATAGTAACCCGACATTACGTTTTCGCCGGTAACACAAATTTCACCTACACCAGTTGCAGATTCTATGTTGATTAGTTTTACCTGCATAATATCCAGAACTTTACCTGCAGATTTTGGAATAAAATCTTTCCAGTCCGAATAACTTATCAATGGGGCGCATTCAGTCATTCCATAACCAATTGTGAATGGAAATTTTATTTTGTTGAAAAACTCTTCCACTTCGGCATTTAAAGGTGCACCACCAATCACAATTTGTGAGAATTCACCACCAAATGCATCGATTAATTTCTTCCTGATCTGAGCTAAAATGGGTTGATCGAGAAATGGGATACTTAAAACCCAGCGCATGGAAGGTTTCGCCAGCAAAGGCTGAATTTGTTTTTTGTAGATTTTTTCGACTATAAGCGGTACCAGAAACACTACATTTGGTTTTATTTCTGCAAAAGCAGTCAATAATATCTTAGGCGAAGGAATTTTACCAATAAAATGAATATGACAACCAGCACAAGTTGAAGTCAGAAATTCAAATGCACAACCGTATGCATGAGCAAGCGGTAAAAATGAAATTATCTTGTAGCGAGGTGCAACTATTCCGGTTCTCAATCCGAATGTGATGTTTCCTGCCAACGCATTTCCACTTGTCATTACCCCTTTACTAAAACCGGTTGTTCCGGAGGTATAGTTTATCGAAACAATTTCAGAATTCGGCTTATCGATATACCGAACATGATCGCGAAAGAAACCTTGTGGATATTTAGCGTGAAACAAACTGTTTATATAGTCAGGTTGCAGGTATTTAAGAACCAATTGTTCATGGACTTGTGTCTCTGATGTTTCCGGTTTTGGTTCTTTATTTAATAGCGTAATGCAATTGAAGCCGGTCAGTGAAAAAACCGCTTTTACTGTAGTTAGTTTTTCTTCCTCCAGATTCTCCCAAATATTATCACCAACAAACAAAATTGAAGATTCTGAATGATTGGTAATGTGATGAACGTCATTTGCATTAAAATCCTGTAGAATAGGAACAATTGTTGCGCCGTAAGTAACTGTGGCCAGATATGCAATTGCCCAGTTTGCATTATTTCTCCCAATTAATGCTACTCTGTCATTTGGCTTGAGTTTGCATTGATCGAATAAAATATGAATTCTTGCAACCCGTTTTGCAACATCCGCGTAAGTCATAGTCGATTCTTCACCATAATTACTATAAGCCGGTAATTCCCAGTTAGTTCTGAAAGAATCTTCAAAAAGACGAATAAAATTTTCCTGAATCATTTTCCTGATTTTTTAAAAGTAATTGATTTTAGAGTCTACAAAAATAATGAATTATTACACATTACGATTAATAATGTGCCAGAATTTATTTAAAAAAAATAGAATTAATCTGACTAATTGACCTGATTTTTTGATATTTCCGATTCGAAAACTCTAAAAAAAATCGTATCTTTGTTGCCTCAAAAAAATACAACTTATATTAACATGAATATCTCGTATAATTGGCTGAAACAATACATTAATATTGATATTACGCCGGATGCATTGTCAAAAGCGCTCACTTCAATCGGACTTGAAGTGGGTGGTGTGGAAGAAATTCAAACCGTGAAAGGTGGACTTGAAGGGTTGGTGATTGGTGAAGTATTGACTTGTGTAGATCACGAAAATTCAGATCATTTACACGTTACAACGGTGAATGTAGGTGGTGAAGAACCGCTTCAAATTGTTTGTGGTGCACCGAATGTAGCTGCCGGACAAAAAGTGGTGGTGGCAACGGTTGGAACGAAACTTTATTCGGGAGAAGAAAGTTTTACAATCAAACGGTCAAAAATTCGTGGTGTAGAATCGATGGGAATGATTTGCGCGGAAGATGAAATTGGTATTGGAACCAGTCATGCAGGCATTATTGTACTGCCTAATGATACAATTGTTGGAACAATGGCCAAAGATTATTACGGAATAAAAGATGATACCTTATTAGAAGTTGATATTACTCCAAACCGCATTGATGCTGCTTCACACGTTGGTGTGGCGCGTGATTTGGCGGCTTTTTTTGCATTGAAAGATAAATCGGTAAAATTGCAAAAACCGTCGGTTGATGTTTTTTCCGTTCAAAATACAAACCTCACAATACCGGTTACGGTTGAAAATCAGGAAGCTTGTCCGCGATATTCAGCAGTTACGATTTCGGGTGTAAAAGTTACCGAATCACCGGATTGGTTGAAAAATTACCTTCAAATTATTGGTTTGCGGCCGATTAATAATATTGTGGATGTAACCAATTTCGTGTTGCACGAACTGGGACAGCCGCTTCACGCTTTTGATGCCGATAAAATCAAAAGTGGCGAAGTGATTGTAAAATGTTTGCCTGAAGGAACGCCTTTCGTGACGCTCGATGGCACTGAACGCAAATTGAATGCTGCCGATTTAATGATTTGCAATGCTGAAGCACCTATGTGTATCGGTGGTGTGTTTGGTGGATTGGATTCCGGCGTAACCGAAACAACTCAAAATGTATTTTTGGAAAGTGCTTATTTCAATCCGGTTTCCATTCGTAAAACGGCTCGCCGTCACGGCTTAAATACGGATGCTTCTTTCCGTTTTGAACGTGGTTGCGATCCTACAAATACGATTTACGTGCTGAAACGCTGTGCTTTGCTGATTCAGGAAGTGGCTGGCGGACAGATTTCGAGCGAAATTGTAGATGTTTATCCGCAGGAAGTGAAACCGTTTGAAGTTGAAGTTTCGTTGAAAAAAATCCATTCGCTCATTGGCAAAGAAATTTGCAAAGAGGAAATTGAAACGATTCTGACAGCACTTGAGATGAAGATTGTGAAACGGGATGAAACCGGTTATATGCTTCATGTTCCGGCTTACAGAGTTGATGTTCAGCGCGATGTGGACGTGATTGAAGATATTCTTCGCATTTATGGTTATAATAATGTGGAAATTGGAGAAACGCTAAAATCAACCTTGAGTTATAGCTCAAAACCAAATAGTTACAAACTTCAAAACCTGATTGCGGAGCAATTGACAGCACAAGGTTTTAATGAAATATTGAATAATTCGCTTACAAAAAGCGCATATTATACTGACCTGACTTCGTTTCCGGCAGCAAATTCGGTGAAAATTATCAATTCCTTGAGTTCGGATTTGAACGTGATGCGCCAGACATTGCTTTTCGGTGGGTTGGAAAATATCAACCACAATGTGAACCGTAAAAATGCTGACTTAAAATTCTACGAATTTGGAAATTGCTATTATTATCATTCTGAAAATAAGAAAGATGGTGAAACGTTGGCAGCTTATTCCGAAGATTTTCATCTCGGTTTATGGCTTACCGGAAATAAACGTACACAATCCTGGTCGGCTGCCGATGAAAAATCAAGTATCTTCGAATTGAAAGCATATGTTGAAAATATTTTCCGTCGCCTTGGTCTGAATTTACGCAAAATGGTGATTGGTGAATATGCCGACGATTTGTTGAGTGAAGCCTTAAAAGTTTATTCTGCAAACGGCAAACAACTGGCAGTTTATGGAATAATTCATCCAAAAATCCGCAAAACGTTGGATATCGATGCCGAAGTTTATTATGCTGATATTAAATGGAATAACGTTATTGCCGAATTGGGAGCTCACCAGGTTCGTTATGCTGAATTACCAAAATTCCCTGAAGTAAAACGTGATTTGGCATTATTGCTTGATAAAAATGTAACTTTTGCGGAAATTGAAAAAATTGCTTTTGAAACCGAACGGAAATTGCTGAAGAAAGTCAATTTATTCGATGTTTATGAAGGCAAAAACCTGGAAGCCGGCAAAAAATCATACGCTGTAAGTTTCTTGTTGCAGGATGAAACCAAAACGTTGACCGACACTCAAATTGACGGAATAATGAAGAAATTGCAGGGAAATTATGAAACTAAACTGGGAGCAAAGCTGAGATAATTAATAGATATTTGCTCACTTCGTTCGCGATATTTACCTGCGGTGATATTTGCTTCGCGATATTATTAAAAAAAACATATAGTATATAAAGTATGGACGAAATTTCATTTGATGGGAAAATATTGCACACACCTTTTGCTAAACCCGATGCATACGGTGCATTGAGTATGCCGGTTTATCAAAATGCGGCTTACGAATTTGAATCGGCAGAGCAAATGGAGTTGGCATTTACCGGAAAAGTTTCGGATCATACTTATTCGAGAATTACCAATCCGACTGTTCAAAATTTTGAAGACCGCGTGAAAAACATTACCGGTTCATTCGGCGTAACAGCAATGAATTCAGGAATGGCCGCTATTTCAAATGCCATTATCACGTTGGCACAAACCGGAAGTAATATAGTCACTTCACGTCATTTATTCGGAAATACATATTCATTTTTTGCTTCAACGCTGGCTGCTTTTGGCGTGGAAACCCGTTTTTGTGATCTTACAAATTCATACGAAGTAGAATCGCATATTGATGCAAATACCTGCGCTGTTTTTCTGGAAATCATTACCAATCCGCAAATGGAAGTGGTTGATTTAAAAGTGCTTTCAGAAATTACCAAAAAAAATGGAGTTCCTTTAATTGCCGATACGACCATTGTTCCATTTTGCAATTTTAAAGCAAAAAACTGGGGAATAAATATCGAAATTGTGTCGAGTACAAAATATATTTCCGGAGGTGCTACCAGTTTAGGCGGGCTGATAATTGATTATGCCAATTTTGACTGGTTATCGTCTCCAAAATTGCACAATTTTGCCAAAGAATTCGGAATGGCAGCTTTTACAACCAAATTGCGTAAAGAAATTCATCGGAATTTAGGTGCTTATATGTCGCCACAAGTGGCCTATTTGCAATCGCTTGGATTGGAAACATTGTCCATTCGCTACGATCGGGCAACTGATACTTGTAAAAAATTGGTCGAAAAATTAGAAACACTTTCTGAAATTGAGTCGGTAAATTATACCGGATTGAATTCAAATAAATATTTCCAATTAAGCCTGATTCAATTTGGCGACCGTCCTGGAGCAATGTTTACGATTAATTTAGCTTCCCGCGAAGCTTGTTTTCGTTTTATGAATAAACTTAAAATTGTAAAACGGGCAACTAATCTGTTTGACAACAAAACGCTCTCTATACATCCGGCAAGCACCATTTTCGGTACATTTACTCCTGAGGTTCGAAAAGAAATGAATGTTTCTGATAAAACTATCCGTTTCTCGGTTGGATTGGAAGATGTGAACGATTTATTTAATGATATTAAAAAAGCATTATAAATAATTGGTATTTAAAATTATAGAGTAAAATGAATAAATACATCATTTTAATCCTTTTGGCAATTATGAGTTTGTCGGAATCGTGTGCCAAAAAGAATAATGAGACTTTGGTGCGGTTCAAAACAACGTATGGAGATATAACGGTAAAATTATATCCCCAAACAACAAAACATAAGGAGAACTTTTTGAAGCTGGTAAATGCCGGTTTTTATAATGGAGTTTTATTTCACAGGGTAATTGCCAATTTTATGATTCAGGGAGGCGATCCAGGTTCCAAAACTGCTGCCCCTGATGCTTTTCTTGGTTCAGGCGATGTGGGATATACCATTTCTGCAGAATTTATTTATCCAAAATATTATCATAAACACGGTGCACTAGCTGCAGCACGCGAAGGCGATCAAATTAATCCACAAAAAGCTTCGTCAGGTTGCCAGTTTTATATTGTTCAAGGGAAAAAGTTTACTGATGGTCAGCTTGATAGTCTGGAACGTGTAAATGAGAAAAAACTAGAAATCAAATTGTTTCAGGAAATTGTCGAAAAGAAACAAGATGAAGTAAAAAAGTATAGACTTGAAAAAAGCCAGCCAAAGCTTGATGTTTTACGGGATTCTATTCTGGCTGTTGTTCATTTGGAAATGAAAAATCATCCAACTTATAAATTCACTCCTCAACAACGAACCGATTACAAAACGATTGGCGGAACACCACATTTGGATGGAAATTATACCGTTTTTGGAGAAGTTACTGAAGGATTGGATATTGTTGACAGAATTTCTAAAACCAAAACCGGAATGCATGACAGACCGATAGAGGATATAAAAATAATTAAAGCCGAGGTGCTTAAATGAAAAATGGCCGGAAATTTAATTTGCCGGCCATTTTTTTCTCTATTTATTGATGTTCAGGTCTTAATAAATCATTTACCGTTTTAACCGGATTGAAAGTCTCCATAGGAACTTCCACAAAAACTGTATTCCAATCACTCATGGCACCATTCCAAAGTCCTGGAAGTTCAAGCGCTTTCAGTTCCTTTCCATTCTTTGATTTGAGTGAAATAAAACCGGTTTTTTTATCTACAAATTTCACCAGATCAAACTTTTCACCTTTGTAATTCTTAATGGCACAAACCAAATCAACCGGATTAAAATGGGTTGAATTAAGCATTTTTTCTTTATCTGCCGGATTGTTTAAATTTATCTGTGAACTTTCAAGAATTTGAGGTGAAACCGTTCCATCCACATTGACCGTCAGAAACGGACCGCCGCCTGGTTCTCCGGCATTTTTTACCATACCGCAAATACGAATCGGACGATTCAATTTTCCAACTAAATAATTTTTTAAATCAAGGTGAGAAAGTGATTGTAAATCAGGATTATGGTTGTTTAATCTTATTTCGCAAAACTGGGAAATAACCAAAAGTTTGGTAGACGAAATAGACTCGTTTTCAAGTTCATGTAAATAAGCAAAACATTGTTTTTGAAGATTTACCAATATTCCTGCAATCAATTTTTTATAAGTCACCGTGCTTTTTTTCAACGAATCAGGGACAACATTGTCAATGTTTTTGATGAAAACAATATCGCCATTCAGGTCATTCAGGTTTTCAATTAATGCACCGTGTCCACCGGGTCTGAAAACAAGTTCACCTTTATCTCTGAAAGGTTGGTTGTTTTCATCAGCAGCAATGGTATCTGTAGATGGTTTTTGTTCAGAAAAACTGACATTGTAATTAACGCCGAATATTTTCTCGTAATCCAACATCGTTTCCTTCAGATGTTTTTCAAACAAAGCCCGATGTTCAGTTGAAACTGTGAAATGAATGTTCACTTTGCCGGAAGTACTTGCGGCATAAAGCGCTCCTTCAACCAAATGTTCCTGCGCAGGCGTCCGTTTCTCGGTCGGGTAGTAGGAGTGGAATCGCAATAAACCTTTGGGCAACGAACCGTAATTTAATCCTTTTTCTGATAATAAGTTCTCGATAATTGGCTTAAACTGTTTATTGTCAATTAATTCGTCGATTGATTTTCCGGTATTTTTTATACAAGCTTCATTCAACTCTTCATAGAAAGCAAATTTTTTAATTTCGTTGAAAAATTTCTTTTCAAAAGAACTTTCCGGAACATCATTTTTACTTTCCAAAAACTCAAAAAGATCCTTGAACATGCGGCTTGCAGCACCCGATGCCGGAACAAATTTAATAATGGTAGCAGCAGATTGCAAATATTCATCCCAATGTTGAAGGATTGAAGTAATCTCATCCTTTTTCAATTGTACAATTCCATTTCCGGCTTCTGCTGCACTTCGGATTTCAAGATAAGGAAAACCGGAAATGAATGCTTGGAGCTGTTCGTCAATTTTTTCAGGAGTAATTCCTTTCTTTTTCAGTAAAATCTCATCTGATGGTAATAACATTTAGTTTTAATTAATTGGTTTATACTCAATGATATGATT
Organism: uncultured Bacteroidales bacterium; assembly: GCA_903929065.1. Lineage (GTDB taxonomy): Bacteria > Bacteroidota > Bacteroidia > Bacteroidales > Paludibacteraceae > Paludibacter. Next base: position 11,414 of record CAIYTJ010000048.1, read on the forward strand.
GTTAGTTGTAGTTATTCTCCGAGTTGTTTCTTTAAAATTGAAATTTCTTTCTTTCGTTGTGCCAATTCATTTAAATAATCTGATAATCTGAGAAATGAACTATTATAAATTTGAAGCTCTCCAAAAGAATAAAATGATTTTGTAGCATAATCCAGTGCTTTGTCAATATCACCGGTTATCTCGTATGCAATGGCAATATTATTAGCAGCCTGAGCCTGAATATAAGTGCTTTTGTTTGTTGAATATACTTTTTCCCAAATCTCAATAGCTGATTTCCAGTTTTTTACGTACACTGAATCCATGCCTTGTTTCATGAGTTTATTGCTGGAATTAAAAAAATAACGATCTACTTTTTCCCAATAAGGCACAAACCGATTAGCACATTTATGACCGGCTTCTAATGCTCCGTCAATTAATGCATCTTGTCTTTTGGGAATGGCTGCCATTGCTTTTTGTCTGCTGTAAGATTCAGATTCCCAATATAATGTGTCTTTAAAATTTAGTTTTACAGGGTTGAAATCATTCGGATAATAGATATTCCACACAGTTTCATATTTAACTTCCAATGATGCAAGGAAAGTGCCGTTTTCAGGAATAAAATACTCATTTAAGTCGTCATTTACTTTGATATTTTCAAGCGACAGAATCACATTTGAATGATTTGTTTTGCAAAGTTCATTTATTTTATCATTTGTGAGTCCGAAATGATTGAAAAATTCAGCCCGGGAATTTTGAGAATTCGGCGAAAATTGAATTGACGAAAAGAAATCTTTACTATCCAAATCTTCATTTAAAGCACTCAGACAGAAAATACCTAAACTATCACATGGGATTGACGCCATTTTAGGCTTTTCGTTCAAAAGCTGCGTCAAATGACCATAATTTGAAGGTTGAATCACAGAATTATTTACAATTAACAGATTGTTTGCGTCAATTGCAAAAGCAACTTTTGCCGGACGTAAAACATCCAGCGAAGTATAAAGTAATTTGGTACATGATGAAAATAACACAATTCCAAAAGCCAGAAAAATGAATTTTAGGTTGAATGTTTTCATATTGAATTATTTCTATATGTCTTTTAAAATAAGGCTTATACGTTTAATTTTAAGCCATCAAATGCCAATTGTATATTTTGTGGTAATTGTGCATTGATTTCCTTATGTAGACCCATATCGTGGCTCATGTGCGTGAAATAAGTTTTTTTTGCACCAATTTTTTCTGACAATTCCAATGCATCATTCAGTGAAAGATGTGAAATATGTTCAAACGGTCTCAAAGCATTTAATACCAGAATGTCCAGGTCCTTTAATTGCTCAATTGCCTTGTTTTCAATTGTTTTTACATCCGTAAAATAAGCAAATCGTCCAATCCGGAAACCCAGAATTGGTAAATTTGCATGTTTTGCGCGAATAGGCTGAATTTTTAAATTATTTATACTGAATTCTTTTTCCGAAATTTCATGCAAATTAATTTTAGGAACGCCGGGATATCTGTTTTCTCCGAAGCAATACGGTAAATTGCGTTGAATGATATTTAATACTTTTTTCTCCGCATAAAGTTGAGCTTCGCCAAGCGGTCTTACATCATCCAAACCGCCAACATGATCGTAATGCTCATGAGTTAATAAAATTGCCGATAAATAATCAACGTTATATTCAATAAGTTGTTGTCTCAAATCCGGACCGCAATCAATCAATATCCGGTTTCCACCTTCCGAAATTAAAACGGAAGCACGTAGCCGTTTATCTTTTTTATCGGTCGAAGTACAAACCCTGCATTTGCAGCCAATTTGTGGTACGCCAGTTGATGTTCCTGTTCCAAGAAAAAGTATTTCCATAAATCAAATTTTCATTCGTATCCGCCATTCCTGCGGATATAAATTATTGCATCGGTTTCCCAAATTTTTAACCCAACCTAATCCTAATCCTTTATAACAAATTAACACATAACCCCGCTTGGAATCCGGAAGTGAAACTGCTTCTTTTCTTAAGTATAAAATAGCCGTTTCATAGTCAACTTCAACCGCCTCAACTGAATTTCTATCTAACATTTTAGAAAGTGCAATATTAGCTGAAGGAATAAAATCAGATCCTTTCATCTCGCCCAGCAATAGCCCTGAACTCATGCATTTGAGTTGCTTAGTTAGAATCAGGAAATCATTTAATCTTTCGGTATCATAAGCGTTAATCAAATTATTTTCAATTACAAATGTCCAACGGTTTGGATCTATTAAAGATAACGTTGGAATATCGGTTTTTGTTACAAACTTAATTCCTTTTTTTTCAATATTTTTACTCTTAAAAGTATGGCTTTGAATAGAAGTTTTCTTTAAAATGGAAAGAAAAAAACCTTCTCCTTTCGTTTTATGCGGATAGAACCGATAACCGAAATCACTTTGAGTTATATCATTATTCTCCTGTAAATCTATTGGTAAGAATTCAGCTCCAAGTTCATTGCAAATCCACTGCACATTTTCTTCGTTTTCTTCCCGATTGAATGTGCAGGTGCTGTAAACTAAAATTCCATCCGTTTTTAAAGATTCCCAAACTGAAGAAACAATTTCACGCTGGCGTTCGGCGCACATTTTCACATTATATTCCGACCATTCCTGAATAGCTCCGGCATCTTTCCGGAACATACCTTCGCCTGAACACGGTGCATCAATAACTATTGCATCGAAAAATCCGGGTAATTTATCAAAATCTTTCGGTTCATTATTCGTAACAACTATATTTGGATTTCCCCATTTAATAAGGTTCTCAGCCAAAATGTATGCCCGTGAGCGAATGATTTCATTGCTTACCAGCAAACTGGTTTCCGGTAATGCTTGTGACAAAAGTGTGGATTTTCCGCCGGGTGCTGCGCAGAGATCAAGAACTGTTCTGGCAGTTGGAAAGTGCTGTTTTACAGCTTTTTCCAAAAACATGGAACTTGCTTCCTGAACATAATAAGCTCCGGCATGAAATATCGGATCGGCAGTGAAAAGCGGTCGTTCTTTTAAATAAAAACCTAATTCACACCACGGTATTTTTTCGTCGGATGGTTTCAGTTCCATTTTTGTATTTACCCTGACGCTTGTTGGTGGAACTGAATCGAGTGCTTTTTCAAGCTCCAGATATTCATCGCCCATCAGTTTTTTTGTTCTGCTAACAAATGCTTGGGGTAAAATCATGTTGCTAAATATCAATAATTTAAAGTGCTTTTACAATTTTGTCAATCATTTCAGCATATTCTGCTTCAGATAAATAAACCTTCTGAGGATTCATTTCGAAAATTCCTCCAAATTCAAATTCTCCTTCGTATTTCGGAACTAAATGGAAATGCAGGTGAGGCAATTTATCAGAATAAGCTCCATAATTAATCTTTTTGGCTAAAAAGACAGTTTGAATTGTTTTGGCCACTTTTGCCACATCGGTCATAAATGCATTGCGATCTGATTCAGAAAGTTCAAATAACTCATTCACATGATCTTTATAAGCCACAACACAGCGACCCGGATGACTTTGTTCTTTGAACAGGAAAAGAGTTGAAGCGCTTAAATTGCAAATCTCAATCATTAAACTTTTTTGTAATTCATTGCGCTGACAATAAAGGCAATCATTTGATTTTTCCATTTTTGATTTTATATTATTGTATTTCTGTTGATTAAATAATTAAAAAAAAGAAAGCAGTGAGATGATGTGTCACTGCTTTCTACCAATTCGTTAAAGAAATTAAGCCTTTTGTGATTCTAAAATCTGCATTGCAATATCTAGAATCTGAGTGTCATCTAACATTACCAATCCGCCGTCTGGTCCGGGTTCGATATGAACGCCACAACTTTTTCCATCTTTGTAATCGTGTCCACCAAAATAATTACGTACTGTTTCTTTTTCCAGACCAAGTTCTTCGGCGATCTTGGCCATACTACCGCTTGGAAGCGCATCCTTTACTCTACGTAGCTCGTTGAATGTTATTGTTTTTGTCATGACATTATGTATTAGAATTGTTTTGTGAATAATGTTTAGTAAAAGTGCAATAAACGTACTGCATTCTTTTTATATTACAAAATTATTTCATAAGAATTTTTATGAAAAATAATTAATTTGGATTAACATTTTTATATGGGTCAGATAATCAATTAATTATAAGTTTTGAAAATTACCTGATTTTCAAAGCTTGTAATTTGTCAGAATTATATATCATTCTTGATCTTATATACCCAATAAAATTTTTTTGCTTGGATAAATTTACATAAAACGATTAAATATTTAAATTTTTAAA
>CAIYTJ010000049.1 GCA_903929065.1 uncultured Bacteroidales bacterium
ATGCCCGATTTGAATTATGCCGATGCGGATGTAAAAACAGAAATGTTTGACATAGCCCGTTATTGGCTACAGGATATGCACGCGGATGGTTTCAGGTTGGATGCTGTAAAGTATATTTTTGAAACCTCTACGCAGATAGAAGATGTTCCGGCCACGTTTCAGTTCTGGAAAGATTTTCGTTCTTATTATAAATCAGTAAATCCGGATGCATTTGCAGTTGGTGAAGCATGGGCAGCTACCAATATTATAAAGAAATATGTCGAAAACAATGGATTGGATTATTGTTTTGAATTTAATCTGGCAGGTGCTTTGGTAAATGCAGCTAATAATGGCGACGCAACCAGTCTAAAAACTGCTGTTGAAAATTCAATGGCCAGCTTTCCTTATCTGCAGTTTGGTACATTTCTGACAAATCATGATCAGGAACGGGTTATGACAACACTGGGAAATGATGTGTCAAAAGCTAAACTTGCAGCCCAATTATTACTGAGTTTTCCGGGTATTCCGTTTATTTATTACGGTGAAGAAATCGGAACCGTAGGTCCAAAACCCGATGAAAACATTCGGACTCCTTTGCAATGGGATAACACAAAAAATGCCGGTTTCAGTTCAGGGACAGCCTGGATGGCGCCTCAAACGGATTATACCATTAAAAATATAGCAGCTCAGCAAAAAGACAATAATTCATTGTGGTCGGTGTACAATAAAATGATTCAGCTTCGAAATACCGAACCGGCACTTCGCCGTGGAAATTATATGACACTGTCAAGTAATTCCACGTCTGCATTTACTTTTATACGTCAGTATAATGATGAAACTATTGTGGTTATTTCCAATTTAAGCAATACACCACTCAGTAATGTTCAGATAAACCTTTATCCGGGAACATTGTCCCAGGGTACATATCAGCTCAAAGATTTGCTTACCGGTACAATTCAGCAACTTGTTGTAGCAATGGATGGGAGTGCAAGTGCACAAAATATTGGCAACCTGGCTGCAAGAACTACCGTTATTTACAAAGTAATTAGTTCCCGATCAGGATTCACAGGTCTTGAATCAAACAAGTTTCACTTTTTCCCTGTTCCTGCAAATGAAAATATTTATATTCAACTGGATAATCAGCTTAGTAAAAATGTGAATATAAATATTTCCGATATGTCAGGTAAAGTTGTAAAAAAGGAACAAATAAGTGGTTCAACTTATCTTACTGTAAAAGATTTATCACCCGGTTTTTATGTGTTGAAAGTATCTGATGGAATCAGTTTCCGTTCCGGTAAATTAGTCATTGTAAGGTAACATCAGATTGTAATTATTAAACAACCACTGCTATTTGACATTTTTAAGTTATACTGAAGTTGAATTAAACCCGATGATTAAACAATAATCAGTAATTATTAGTTAAATTATAATTTTCCTGATCATTGTTTCTTTCGATGTTTCAATTTTAATCAAATAAACACCTTTACTTACATTATTCATATTCAGCTGATTTTCCGAAAGATGTTGTATAGAAACTATTTTTCCACTCATATTTATAACGCTTATTTTAGCATTATCTTCAATTCCATTCACTGTTATAGTATTTGATGACTGATCAAAAGAAACAGTTACATTTTCATTAGAAAGTACGGAATTTCCGGTTGTTATAGTAGTTTGAGTAAACATAAACGAAACCTCTTGTGCAGTAATAGCTCTGTTGTAGATACAAATATCATCTATCTTTCCACTAAAATACCTGTAATATC
>CAIYTJ010000050.1 GCA_903929065.1 uncultured Bacteroidales bacterium
ACGGAATGGAACTGGATCCAAAATATTGCCAGGTGATTGTGGATAGAATGCGGAAACTTGATCCGGAGTTGGTGGTGAAAAGGAATGGAGTGGTAATATAAAAAAAGCCTTGTAAAATTACAAGGCTTTTAGTTAGATAATATAAATTTATTTTACATAATATAATGGTTCTCCCATTTTTTCATTTAGTTTATCACATATTGTTTTAGCTTCTTCCTCTATTTTAGATTCAAAAACTTTTACAAAGTCATCACCTAACATTAAAAATACTTTGTGAATAATCATAATTGTAGCTATTTAATTGATTAATATAGTGCAAACATATACATATAATTTCGTAACAACTAATTAATTCAACTCTTTTTTTGTCCTTTATCTACCAATCAATAAACTATATTTTTGCTTTATGGAAACAATACCAGGTGGTGAGGCGATACGACGGATGCGGATATTGAAGAGTATTCCGGGAGCGGAGTTCAAGATGATCTTTATTACCTGTGATTATAAGAAGCGAACGGCACCGGGTGAACTCCGGAAAGTGGAACATGCACGGCTAAGGGCTTCGCTGCCAAAGGAGGTTTTTGAAACGGACTCGGATTTATATTTGCCTTATATGGATTTGGAAGTGAATGAGGCGCGTATGTGTTTTAAAAAATTAATCAGGGAAGTGGCGTTTCCTCCGGGGTGGGAGTGGATGAAGGTGGAATGGTTCAGTTAGCAGTAAGCAGTAAGCAGTAAACAGTAAACAGTAAAAACCGCGATTAAAAATCGCGAAACCCGATAAAATATGGAAACAAAAGTTGCAGATCAGGATGTAAAGTTAGAATGGACCGGAAAAAACAGAGGTATTGCCAGTTCGCAAACTAATGTTTTGACGTTTGAAATTCAAGGAATTTCGGAACGTGAATCATTGGTAAATAGTCAGTTTCAGTCGATTTATAGCAAATATGCAACCGATCGTACTTGCATGAAACTGGAAGATTACTCAGTTCCGTTATGGGGCGAAGGTCACAATCTTTATCCGCAGGAAGTGGAAACGATGACCGGCGAACATAAATTAATTCCACAATTGATCCAGAAACAAGTTGATTTCCTATTTGGTAAAGGTCCGCGGTTATTTCAGGAACAGGTTATTGGTGACACACCGGAAGCAAAACATCGTGTTCGCGTTCCGTGGGTTGATTCGAACATTGATGCATGGATTGAAAGTTGGGAAGAAAAAGGATATAATTCGATGTGGAGTTACGTTCGGAAACTGGCCACCGATTATTATAAAGTAAAAACATGCGTTACAAAATACCAGTTCAACAAAGGCCGGAGAATTGGCGCACCGGCTGCTATTGATGCATTGACGTATGTAGGAGCTGACGAAGCGCGTCCTGCAGCTACCGGCGACTGGACACACCGACGTATTAAACTGGAAGATTGCCAGTTTATTATTGTGGGCGACTGGTTGTATATTTCTACACATCAATATGACGTTTATCCCAAATTTGATCCGCGCAATCCAATAAAATATCCGGTTTCCATTGCTTTTAATTCTGATCAGGGATTCACCAAATGGGTTTACGCGTATAACGATTGGTTCAAAGGTGTTTACGAATATATCAAATCGTCGAATCTGGCACCGCGTTATACCAATTCTTATTTTAAAAATGCTTTGAATGCACACGTTCATGTGGTAATTCCGGGAGCATGGTATATGCAGCAAAAACAGATTTTAGAATCTATTTGTCAGCAAAATTTACAGGGTGATGATCAAACTCCGGTTCAAACTGAATATCGCGGTGTAAAATTGGTGGACGATGCAGGAAAACCATTCCGGTTCTTTGAAACCATGGTGGATGAACTGATTAACTGTGAACTTCGCAGGATAACCAGCATGATGAGTGGTGAAGGTAAAAATCAGGGAAAATTGTATGCCACAACTCAATGGGGCGAAAATCCATGGAAGTTTGAAGATTTTCCCGGTAAGTTTAAAGAATTTATCGATACGATCAACAGCAATGATAAACGCAGTGACCAGGTAGTGTTGGCTTCGCTTGGAATTCCGGGAGCGATTACCGGTGTAGATAAGGATGGCGTGATTTCGTTGGCCGGTGCCGATGTGTATTACAACTATTTGCTTTATGTAAGCACATTGACCTGGGACGAACATTTTATCCTGAAAGAACTGAACCGAGCTTTATATATCAATTTCCCTCAAGCTAAAGCACAGGGTTTGAAATTCGGATTCTGGATTGATATTCCAGCCAAACAACAGGATACGACTCCGAAAGATCGGATGGTGAATACAGCAACTGCA
>CAIYTJ010000051.1 GCA_903929065.1 uncultured Bacteroidales bacterium
CGGATTTTTTATTAATAATGTATTTAGTATTAAGTGTTTAGTAAATACAAAAAAACAAAAGGTTATTAAAAAAAACGAAATGTGCTCCCTCTCTTTTTTGAGGGAGAGGGCTGGGGAGTGAGTACAAGAATAATTAATTAAAAGATTTTATGTAGCAAATGCTACAATGTAACCAGCAAATAAATATGTCACGAAATCGGCAAGAAAGGATGTAGCATTTTCGGAAAATAAGGATGCATGATTTAAAAAGAAAAATGTTTATTTCGGTTAAACTTTAAAATTTAACCGATATGACAGAAGAAATTTTAAATAAATGGCTTATGTATCACGAAATACATCAATTAGACCGATTAGGATTTAGCAGAGCCAAGGTGGCTCACTATCTGGGGATAGATACCAGAACTGCTAAAAGATATTTAAATATGAGTGAAGCTGGGTTTGAACAAAGCTTACACAAAGCATCTGAACGAACAAGACTTCTTTCCCCATATGAGGATTTTGTAAAAGGAAGATTAACAGAATACCCAGAAACATCTACAGCACAAATACACGATTGGTTAAAAGAACATTATAAGGACTTTCCTGTAGTTAGCCAACGGACAGTTTACAACTTTGTTACATTTGTCCGACACACGCATAATATTCCATACATCAGTATACACAGAGATTTTTTTCCTGTAGAAGAAGTACCTTTTGGCAAACAAGCACAGGTTGACTTCGGTGTTTATAATTTGCGATTATCAGATGGTAAGCGTAAAAAAGTTTATTTTTTTGCTATGGTTTTATCCAGAAGTAGAATGAAGTATGTTTTATTTTCTGATAAATCATTCACTTCAGAAACAGTTGTTTTGGCTCACGAAAACGCATTTGGATTTTTCGGTGGCATACCAGAAACAATCGTTTATGACCAGGACAGAACAATGATTGTTGATGAAAATCTGGGGGACATTATTCTGACAACGGCATTTAAGCAATATACAAGAACAAGAAACTTTGAATTACATTTTTGCAGAAAAGCCGACCCACAAAGTAAAGGAAAGATAGAAAACGTCATTCAATATGTAAAGAAGAACTTTTTGTATAACAGGATTTATTACAATATTGAAATGCTAAATACAGAGGCTGTAGCGTGGCTTAGTAGAACAGCGAACCACTTACCTCACAATTACACTAAAAAAGCACCAGAGAGTGAATTTTTAACTGAGCAACCATTTTTAAATCCATTTACACCATTGATAAAAGAATTTAAACAAATGAACATTCATAATGTGAGAAAAACAAACGCCATTGCATACAAAAGTAATTTCTATACTGTACCAATGGGAACATATCAGCAAGTCGGAACGCAGGTTTTAGTAAAAGAGAATCAAGGACAGATTGAAATACACAATATGCAGGAACAACTTATTTGTTCTCATACCATATCCAACGACAAAGGAAAAACAATATCCAACAGCAATCACAAAAGGGATAATTCTAAAACCTTAGAAGAAATGCTAAACCAAGCTATTAATTGTTTTACAGACCAAGAAGCTGCTTCAATTTATTTACAGCAAATCAGAGAAAAATGGACAAGATATACCAGAGACCATTTACAAGTAATATTAAAAGCATTGGCTCAAAATGACAGAGCTATAGCCGATAAAACACTTGAGTATTGCATAAAAAACAACATTTTACACGGATATGATTTTGAAAAAGTTCTTTATGTATTAATCGATGACACTCCAAAACCAAGAAAAATAAAAGAAAATATAAAACTAATGAATAAATCTTCTTTAGAAAAAGCCGAGCAAACTCCCAGCACAAGCAATATTGATGATTACGAGAGAATTATGAACAAATAAAATTTATATTTACATGACAAAAACAGAGGTTATAAAAAAACAGTGTAAGCAATTAAATTTATCAGCCATATCAAATCAACTGGATGATGTAATTGCAGAAGCACAGAAAAACCAAATATCTTATTTGGATTTTATAAAAATGATTATGGATAAAGAAATTAATAATCGTATGGAAAAAGACAAACAGAATAGAGCCAGATTAGCTCGATTACCTTTATGCTACAATTTAAATCTGTATGATTTTTCCTTCTCAAATGGGATTAGTAAGCAACAATTAAACCAGTTGCGAGAACTTAAATGGCTTGAACAAAACTATAATGTTATCCTTATGGGGCCTTCTGGCATTGGTAAAACTTACATCGCTGCGGGTCTTTGTTTTGATGCCGTTGAACAAGGTTACAGGGCTTATTTTAAAAGCATGGATGAGTTGATAAAAGTATTAAAAATGAAAGACGTTACTCGTACTGCTGCGGTGGAATATAGGCGTATCCTAAAATCTCATTTACTGGTTATTGATGACATTATGATGTTCCCTGTTCAGGAACAAGATGCTATTGCTTTGTTTAATCTTGTAAATGAGCTACACGAAAAAACATCTATTGTTATTACAACTAATAAATCTCCCAAGCAGTGGGCTGATGTGCTTAAAGACACCGTATTAACTACTGCTTTGCTTGATAGACTTTTATATCGTTGTGAAATTATTAATCTTGATGGAGGTAGTTATAGAATGAAAAACAGAAAGAACATTTTTGAAAATAAAAATATATCGTAATTTTGTTTAAAATCGTGCATTGCTATTTGCCATTTATGATACATTCCTAATTGCCGATTTTAATACATATTTACTTGCTGGTAACACTACAATAATAAAACAACAAAGCGAATGCTTTGAAAAACGCTGCCGTGGTCTTAAATAAAAGAAATGTACACTGAGGCACAAGTTACAAACTTGCGCCAGCTTGAGTTAA
>CAIYTJ010000052.1 GCA_903929065.1 uncultured Bacteroidales bacterium
ATTGGAATGTATTTTGACGTAGCTATGATTATTGTTTTTCCTGCTACTGTATACACAATAAAAAATCCGACTATTAAAGTAGCCATTTTAGCAATAATTGTTTTTATAACTTTGTATAATTTTAATGTGTTTTTTAAATCTGAGGTATTTAAGGAAAGCTTTGGAACTTATCAGACTATATTTTCTGCACCACAATACTATTAATTATAAATGAAAAAAATATTTTACATTAGCACCTTATGCTCACCTTGGCTGATAGATTATATCTTCAATACATCTGTTATTAAACCAGGGTTAGCTGTACAAAAGTTTCATAGATTGCTTGTCGAAGGATTAGCTTTTCATAATAAATCTTGTTGTGTAGAAACATTAAGCACCCTCCCGATCTCATCGAAAATTCATCATCAACGATTATGGAATATATCATCTGAAGTTTTAGATAACATACATTACAAATATATTCCGACAATAAATTTACCCGTTCTAAAAAATGTCATTATTTGTATTTATGCATTTGTTAAAACGGCTTTGTGGAATTTAGTTGGAAGACGGGAAGACAAAGTAGCCATTTTTGATGTCCGTAATCTGACCATTACCATATCCGCGCTTTTAGCATGTAAGTTAACTAACACAAAATCGATAGCCATTGTTACCGATTTACCTAACTTAATAACGGAAGGTCATATGCCTAATAATTTAACATCTAAAGTTTTCAATAGTCTTCTAACAAAAATTTTAGGATATTTTGATGGTTACTTATTATTAACAGAACAAATGAACGAAGTAGTCAATCGGCATCATAAGCCTTATATAATCATGGAAGGCCTTATTGATGCCAAGATGGTAGCTACTACGAATCTATTAGAGCTTAAGTCTTCTGAAAGAATTTTATTGTATGCCGGTGGCATTTATGAAAAATATGGCATAAAAAAGCTGATTGAAGCTTTTTTAAAATTAGAAGATGATGATTTACGACTACATATCTATGGTGAAGGCGAAATGAAAAAGGACATGCCATATTATATGAGTTTGGATAAAAGAGTAGTCTATCAAGGAATTGTTCCAAATAATATCGTTATTGAAAGGCAACTTGAAGCAACTTTATTAATCAATCCTCGTTCAAGTACGGAAGAATTTACAAAATACTCTTTCCCTTCAAAAAATATGGAATACATGGCCTCCGGTACCCCAATAGTGACAACACTGTTGCCTGGTATGCCTATAGAACATATCCCATTTGTTTATTTATTTACCGATGAGAGTATAGATGGAATCTATCAAACCCTTAATAATTTGCTATTGAAACCAAAAGAAGAGTTACATAAATTTGGTTACCATGCAAAACAATTTGTACTTGAAAATAAAAGCAATTATATTCAAGCTAAACGTTTGTTGTCTTTTTTAGAAGACATTGACGTTTGATTTACAAAATTACAACAAATAATTTCTCTGTACACGACAGTCCCCGTTATATTAAATTGCATCAATAGGTTAGGAATAGCAGTAATCTCATTTAACTTTTCGTCTACCTTCTGCTGACTCAGCACTAACTGTTTTTGTATCACGCACACGCTGACCATATAAAGAGCCGCCTTCTTGGTAGCAGTATCCATGCTGCCACGTAGACACCTCCAGTCAATGGCGATGATCTACACGCCACTGAATCGGACTCCCAGCGACTGAAGCACGCTCCGAACTGTTCGATATCAATCACTGCGAATACGTTGCCGAACGTGTCATGCGAAGGAATACCATGTTCCAGATCTAATACCTTGGTGAGCCATTGAATTACAGTAAATTATCTTATTTTTTTAAATAACAACAAGTAATCATATAATTATGTGTGGAATATTCGGTTTAGTTACTCATTCATCTAAAGAATCAATTGATAAAAATAAAGTGGAGCAATCTGCCAAACTTATGCACCATAGAGGGCCTGATGCATATGGGCAGTGGGGCATTGAAAATAGAATACATTTAGCGCATTTAAGGTTGTCGATACTTGATTTACGTAAAGAAAGCAATCAGCCATTTTTTTCAAACTGTCAAAATTTTGTTATTGTCTTTAATGGAGAAATTTACAATTACTTAGAAATAAGAACAGAGCTTGAATTAATAGGATATATATTTAGAACAAACAGTGACACTGAAGTACTATTAAACTCATTTATTGAGTGGGGAAGTGTCTGTGTTAATAAGTTTAATGGTGATTGGGCATTTGCAATTTACAATATTAAAGAAAACACCCTTTTTTGTTCAAGAGATAGGTTTGGTGTAAAACCCTTTAATTATTCAATCGTAGATAATCAATTAGTATTTTCTTCTGAAATTAAATCAATTTTAAATTATTTCCCTCAACTACGGATACCCAATTACAACGTAATCGCTAATTATTGTCGCAATAGTTTGGGGGCGCAAATTGAAGAAACCTGGTTTAGTGGTATTTACAGGCTACTTCCTGCGCATAACTTAATATGGGCAAACGGGGAAATAACAATAACCAGATATTGGGATTATCCAAAAAAGACCCTACAAAATATTAGTTTTGAGGATGCTACAGATCGATATAAAGAACTTTTTATTGATGCGGTAAAACTAAGAATGAGAAGTGATGTTGCCGTTGGAAGTACACTTTCTTCAGGAGTAGATTCGGGATCAATTGTGTCGGTATTAA
>CAIYTJ010000053.1 GCA_903929065.1 uncultured Bacteroidales bacterium
GTAGCAATCATACTAAGCATAGTATTAAATCAAAATTAGAGATTTGCAATATTCAATATCAAAAATAAATTATAATATGAAACGACTTTTTTTCTTTGCCTTTGTTTGTTTTTTATTAACAGGTTGTAAAAACGATGGTCCGTCAGCTGATACCCTTGCATTATATCAGTATGTTGACGAATGGGTTTATCAGAACATGTCAAATTTGTATTACTGGAACACCACGTTGCCGTCATACACCAATACGTCTCAAAATCCGGCCGATTATTTCAAGACATTAAAATACAAAGATGACCGATTCTCAGCTATATTTGCAAGTTATCAGGACATTCTGAACCAACTAAACGGTGTTAGTGCCTCCGAAATCGGATTTGGATTCCAGCTTTACCTTGAAAGTCAGGGAAGCAGTAATGTGCTGGGCATTGTAACGTATGTCAAACGCGGAACTCCGGCCGAAAGTATGGGAATTAAGCGTGGTGACATTTTCCGGAAAATTAACGGTCAACAAATGACCACTTCTAACTACTCAAGTGTGATTAATTACCTCTTCGACACTTCTACCAATGCCAAAGTTACTTTCTCAGTTTATCAAAATAATGCATTTACTGACAAAACTGCGGTTACTGTAAACAAAGCAGCTAATTACCAGGAAGATCCTGTTTATATGGACACAGTTTATACTATTTCGAACAAGAAAGTTGGTTATCTGGTTTATAACTTTTTCACCAACGATCCGGGTGATAATACCATGAAATATGATTTGGAACTGAATAATGCCATTGGTAATTTCAAAACACAAAATATCTCCGAATTAATTATTGACTTGCGGTATAATCATGGCGGCATGTTATCATCTGCTGTTAATTTTGCAAGTATGCTTGTTCCAAATCTTACTGCCAACAAGGTATTTTCATATACCGAATACAACCAGAATTATACGAATTATTTCAATAGTACTGATTATACCTCAAAGTATTCTGATAATCCATTTGTAACAAATTTCTCAACATCAATAAACGTTACCAGCCCGGGTACGGTATCAATTCCGGTACAGAATGTAGGAAACAGCCTGCAGCGGATTTTCTTCCTGACCGGAAACAATACGGCTTCGGCAAGCGAAATGGTTATTAATGGAATGAAACCGTTTTTACCGTGTATTTTAATCGGAGATACTACCGTTGGAAAGAATGTTGGCTCTACACTTATTCACGATGAACAAAACACTAAAAATCAATGGGCGTTCATGCCTATTATACTCAAATACTTCAACAAGGATCATTTGAGCGATTTTACAAAAGGATTTGCACCGGATTATAGGGTCGATGACGATTACTTTCATTTGCTGGGTGACACGCGCGAAGCTGTGCTTGGAAAAGCAATCAGTCAAATCTCAGGAATTCAGTCCAGCCCGGCCAAAATAGCTCCTGTAAAACGTACTTTATTGAAATCATCGATTGATTTTAAACCGATAAGTGATGGTTTAGTGGTGGAAATTAAACCACTGACAAAACGATAAATAATGAAAAGTCAGATTGCCTGATTTTTAAATAGTATTACCAAAACAGACCAACTCAATTGAGAGCTGGTCTGTTTTGTTTTTAAAGGATTTTCATTATTTCTTCTTAAGTGCTTTCTGGAATTTCCTTCTTTTGTTTCGAAGTTTTACCACATAATCCAATTGATACAATGCCGGAACAAACATCAAAGTCAGGAATGTTGCAAAGCTCAAACCGAATATAATAGACCACGCCAAAGGACCCCAAAACATTACATTATCGCCGCCAAAGTAAATATGGGGGTTTAATTGGGTGAACAAGGTGGTAAAATTGATATTCATTCCCACAGCCAGCGGCACTAATCCAAGCATAGTAGCCGTAGCAGTAAGAATAACCGGTGTGATACGCGTTTTTCCACCTTCAATAATGGCACGGCGCGTAGGCACACCTTCCTTCTTTTTTACATCAATGAATTCCACAATCAATATTCCATTTCGGACGACAATGCCACCCAATGCCACAACGCCAAGTCCGGTCATAAGAATTACCAGACTCATATGGAAAATGATAACGCCCAGCAACACACCGATAATACTGAAAATTACTTCACTCAGAATAATCAGCGATTTACTTACAGTTCCAAACAACGTTATCAGAATAAAGAAAATGGCACCGAGCGCAATAATCATAGCCTTTCCAAGGAAATTGGCTGTTTGTGCCTGATCTTCCTGTTCGCCTGTGAGTTTTACATTTGTACCTTCATGAAAATGGAATTTTTTCGCTTCCTGCTGGATAACCGGAACAATATTATTAGCCGAATATCCCGACAGTACGTTTGAATAAACCGTTATCACACGCTTTAAATCCAGCCGTTTAATACCGGCATACGAAGAAGTGTAATTTATACTGGCAACCGTCGAAAGCGGAATGCTGCGCAGCTGGCCCGAATTCATATCGCGGTAAGTAATCATCAAATTTACCAGCGAATTTATATTATCACGGGTAACTTTCTCATACCGAAGCATGATTGGATATTCATCTTCATCCTGTTTCAGTTTTGAAATTTCCTTGCCATAAAGTGCTGTTCGTATCTCCAACCCGATTTGTCCGGTTGATAGTCCCAGTCGCTGGGCACGGTCACGGTCAATTTGTACAATTATTTCAGGCGAATTGATTTCGAAATCCATTTTCAAATCATCGACACCGGGTATATTCATGGAATCCAGATAATTGTGGAAAGCATAAGCATCTTTCACCAGGTTTTCAAGATTCTCACTGGTAATTTCAATGTTGATTGGTTTGCCTGTCTGCGGTCCATTTCTGTTTTTATCTACCGTAATTTCCACACCCGGAATGTTTGACACCTCTTTTCGTATAATTTCCATATACTTTGTGGTTGAAATGCCGGTAGTCCGGAATTTACTTTCTACAAAATTGATGGAGACTTTTCCACGGTTAAACGGATTGCCTGCATTTGCAAAACCTTGCTCCTGTGCACCGATTGTTACATTGGAAATGATGGATTCCACATCGGGGTTATGTTTGCCCAACACCTTATAAACACGTTGTTCGGCAATATTAGTAACGCTGTCCGTCACGTTTTGATGTGTTCCACCCGGTAATTTGAGATAAACAAAAATATTATTCGGATCATTATTCGGGAAGAATAACACGGTTGGTTTGACTATTCCGGTTAGAAAAATAGTAAAGAAAAACAGTGCTATCATACCGCCAAAAATCCATGCCGGACGTGATCCAATCAGTATTTGTCCGAGTTGACGTTCGTAAACACGCATAAAATAAGGCCAAATTTTTCCCTGGAAAGCATTAATGGCTTTAATCAGTACAAAGTGATAAAACAGGAGCATTAATACCCAGAATATCACAAAGTTTCCCAACCCAACTGATTTGGTGGCGTAAAACAATGCCGCAAATCCAAGCATCACGAGAATGATCTTTTTATATCGTTGCCAGAAACTGATTTTCTTTTCATCTTCAAATTCGTGTTTCATAAACGAAACGGCAAATACCGGATTAAATACATAGGCTACGAAAAGTGAAGCAAACAACGTGATAATAAGCGTTACCGGCAAATAATGCATAAACTGACCCACAATTCCCGGCCAGAAAGCCAATGGAAAGAAAGGTGCGAGCGTTGTCAGTGTTCCGGCAAGAATTGGCATAAACACCTCTCCCGCCGCTTTTTTAGCAGCAATATTGATATCAGGATTTAATTTATGAAGCCGGTGCGTGTTTTCGATAACTACAATGGCATCATCCACCAC
>CAIYTJ010000054.1 GCA_903929065.1 uncultured Bacteroidales bacterium
AACATAACAATTAACCTATTTCGAACCAATGGTTTTGAGTCTATTAAGTATGGTACACAATTTTACGCTAATAATTTCAAAGAACTCAGATGTTTAATAACATCTAAAACAAATATTTACAAGAAAACTTAACAGCCCTGCGACCCCTAAAGGGGAGGAAGAAATATTACAACTGATTATTTAAAAACAAATGATATGAAAAACACACAAGACGAAACTAACATCAACTCCCCTTTAGGGGTTGGGGGCAGAAACATTATAGTAGGTATCGGAGAAATTTTGTGGGATGTATTTCCTGCAGGTAAAGTGCTTGGCGGCGCTCCGGCAAATTTTGCATATCACGTTTCCCAATTTGGGTTTGAAGGGTATGCCGTCAGTGCCATTGGAAATGATAAGTTGGGAAATGAAATTCTTGAAAATCTGAGCAAAAAAGAACTGAAATATTTGATTGAAACCACGCCATACGCCACCGGTACTGTGCAGGTAACGTTGGATGAAAAAGGAATTCCTCAATACGAAATTTGCGAAAACGTGGCGTGGGATAATATCCCGTTTACACCCGAAATGGAAGAACTGGCTCGTAAAACTCAAACTGTTTGCTTCGGTTCGTTAGCCCAACGAAACAGCGTTTCACGTGCCACCATCAACCGTTTTCTGGATTATGTGCCTGAAACAGCACTCAAAATTTTTGATATCAATTTACGTCAGCATTTTTATACGTTGGAGCTGATTGAACACGCCTTAGACCGCTGTAATATTTTGAAGATTAATGATGATGAAATTTTAATTATCGGCGAATTGTTCGGTTGGGAATCAAAAACAGAATTAGAGATTTGCAACCAGCTTCTTCATAGTTGCGACCTTGAAATTGTGGTTCTTACAAAAGGAACACAGGGGAGTTATGTAGTTACAAAAAATGAAACTTCCTTTAAACCAACGCCTTTGGTAGAAGTGGCCGATACCGTTGGAGCAGGTGATTCATTCACGGCAGCTTTTGTCTCGTCACTTTTAGGCGGACAAAGCATATCCATAGCGCATCAAATTGCAGTTGATGTTTCCGCTTTCGTTTGTACGCAACACGGCGCAATGCCTTTATTGCCTGAAACTTTATTATCGAAAGTAAAGAAGGAGGCTTAACATCAAATTATCTTTTGAACCGATCGGATTTATCAGTTCGATCGATTTGCTGTTGAATAAGTTTAGAAAAGGAAATAATAGTTTTCGTTAGACAAACTATTTCACTACTTTTGAAAACCAAATTGAGTGTCGACCTTACGCTCAAATTCATGTTGTAATGAGAAAGATTCACATTTATATTAGCCTGATAATCATTGCTGTAATTTCATCTTGCTCGAGCGAAAAAACTGAACAGACAAAAGTTATCGGTGTTTCGCAGTGCAGCGACGATGCCTGGCGTCGAACCATGAACAGCGAAATGAAACGTGAAGCTTCCTTCAATCCCGGCGTTGAAATCAGAATTAAAACCGCACACGACAGTAATCAGCAACAAATTCGCGATATAGAAAGCTTTATTGCCGACAAAGTAGATTTGATTATCGTCTCGCCCAATGAAGCCATTCCACTTACCCCAGTTATTGAAAAAGCAATGCTGGAAGGCATTCCGGTTGTGTTAGTCGACCGGAAAATCAGTTCAGGGAAATATACGGCATTTGTTGGTGCCGATAACTTCCAGGTTGGGAAAGAAGTAGGTGCTTATGCTGCCAATTTGCTGAACGGCAAAGGGAATATTGTTGAAATTAGCGGATTGACCGGTTCTACACCGGCTAATGAACGGCATAAAGGTTTTATGAATGTCATTGATAAATATCCGGACATTCATATTATTTATCAGGCAGATGGAGGTTGGTTGCGCAAAGAGGCCAAAACAAAAATGACCGAAGCATTGCATAAAAACATTCCAATTGATTTGGTTTTTGCGCATAATGATGAAATGGCAACCGGTGCTCACGAAGCATTGATCGGTTTCAGTGACATAAAAAAACCCATATTCCTTGGAATTGACGCCCTTCCGGGAACCGAAGGCGGTATTCAAAAAGTAATTAACGGCACGCTCGACGCTACTTTCATTTATCCGACCGGTGGTGAAAAAGCCATTCAAACCGCTATTCATATTCTAAAAAATGAACCTTACAAGCGGGATAATATTTTGTACACGGCGGTTGTTGATAAAACCAACTCCCGTGTATTAAAACTGCAGACCGACCAGATTTTACAACATCAAAACCGTATCGGGCAGCTGAATTCGGTGCTGAATCAAAATCTGGCAAAATACAGCACGCAGCGGATCTTGCTGTTTGGTGTTTTATTCGTGCTTTTATTGATAATTGTATTGATGGTTTTGTTGATACGGGCATACAGCAGCAAGAATAAATCAAATAAAATCCTTGAAGCACAGAACATTGCCATCAACAAACAAAAAGAAGAACTTTCCGAACAACGGGATCAGTTGGTGGTCCTTTCCAAAAATCTGGAGGAAGCCACGCAGGCAAAACTGGTGTTTTTCACCAATATCTCGCATGAATTCCGCACACCACTTACTCTGATTTTAGGACCACTCGACAGCTTGGTGGAAAAAGAAAATCTGAGTTCCAATGGCAATAAACTCATTCAGTTAATGCGGAAAAATGTGCATGTGATGCTTAAATTAATCGACCAGATTATCGATTTCCGTAAGTATGAAAATGGTAAAATGCAAATGTATTTCACTCTGAGCGATTTGAAAAGTTTCATTTCCGAAATTTCCGATTCTTTTAAAGAATTTGCACGAAAAAAACATATTCATTTTTCGTTTAAAGCAGATGATGAAGATTTCACGTTGTGGTTTGACTCCGACAAAATGGAAAAGATATGCTACAATCTGCTTTCAAATGCCTTTAAATTTACTTCCGAAAATGGCCGGATTGATGTGCATCTTTCTAAAATACAGACAGATGAAGAATGGTATGCTCAACTGACAATTTCCGATAATGGTGTCGGTATTTCCGAACATCATATCGATAGTATTTTTGATCGGTTTTACAAAGTTGACAGCCGGGCGTTGGGATCGGGAATTGGATTGCACCTCACTAAAATGCTGGTAGAAATGCACAACGGCCAGATTAGTATTAAAAGTGAAGAAGGAAAAGGGAGTACATTTATGGTTAACATTCCTTTTAAACAAAAGGAAATACAGGTGGTGGAACAATATCCGAAGCTGGACTCACATTCAATAAATGAAGATGATTTGCTGATTCTTGAATCGGATGAAGAAGTATCGGAAAAAGTAAACCTGCAAACCGATAAACCGTTGATTTTGATTGTTGAAGATAATGTGGATGTGCGGACGTATGTCAAAAGTTTGCTGGTCGACGATTTTGAAATAATTGAAGCTCCCAACGGACAAACAGGATTGTTTAAAGCCATGAAATTTGTTCCGGAACTTATTATCAGCGATGTGCAAATGGATGTAATGGATGGTTTTGAATTGTGCAAACAAATCAAGGAAAACCTCTCAACCAGCCATATTCCGGTTATGTTGCTTACGGCTTTTGCACAGGACGAACAGCGTGCCATTGGTTTTGAAAGCGGTGCTGATGCTTATATCCCAAAACCTTTCAACGAAAGTCTGTTGAAAATCCGTGTGCGAAAATTGATTGAAAACCGTGAAAAAGTAAAAAGCTATTTCCAGAAAAACCTTACTTTCGGCGAACGGAAAGAAAACGTAGCAGAAATTGATAAAACATTTATAGCCAAATTCCGAAAAATAATTGAAGAAAAACTGATTGACAGTGATTTGAATGTAGATGAAATTGGAAAGAACCTTGGTCTTTCCCGCGTTCAGTTGTACCGCAAAATTAAGTCGCTGACCAATTATGCTCCCAATGAACTGGTGCGCATTATCCGTCTGAAAGCTGCGGAACAAATGATTATTAACTCCGAAAAAAGTGTTTCCGAAATTGCTTACGATACTGGTTTTTCCACACCATCCTATTTCACCAAATGTTTCAAGGAGTATTTTAATGAAAGTCCGACTGAATATCTTAAACGGATAAAATAAAATTAATCTGACTTATCAACTGAAGATAAAAACATTTCAACCTCTTTAAACAACAACCGGTCATAACTGTTATAAAAATAGTTACAATATTAAAGGTTTCGTGTAATGACTATAAAAAAGCTAAGTACAAAGGAAAAATCAGTTCGAATCAATATGGATTCGGGTTATTACGGATCTATTGCCGAAATTGGTGGCGGGCAGGAAACTGCGCGACATTTATTTCAGGCAGGTGGCGCTTCTAATCTAATTGCCAAATCGGTTTCGGCGTACGATAAGTCTTACAGCGATCATTTTTATAATCATGGAGCTCCGGCGCGGTACGTGGCCGAAGACCGGTTGAAAAAGATGGTGGATTATGAATATGACGAACTGGTAAAAATACTGGATAAGAAGATAGATAAGAAATTCTTTGTGTTTGCCAACACGGTTGAAACCCTGAATTTTGCCAAAACCAATCAGGGAAATGGCTGGCTTGGAATTGCTGTGGAAGGAACCGACCGCCTGCACCCGAACAGGATTTATATCCATGTCAAGCTGCACGAAAATGATACCTTGCTTCAACAATACACATTGGGAGCACTGGGTATAAATCTGATCCACGGCGGACTTTTTGACCGGGAAGATCCGCGTGACATATTGTTGTCATTGCTCGATAACCTGGATGTGGCCCGTGTAGAAGTAGATTATGTTTTTGTAGAAGGTCCGGATATGGCGTGGGTAGATAACAGGTTGCTAAATCTGATGCTCGTGAGTAACGACATGACCCCAGCGATTATGTTCGACCAGTCGGGAAAAGTGCAACAACCGGGCGATATGCTTTATCAAAAAAATGTAATCCTGATGAGAGGTTATTTCCGCCCGATTAATAACCTTGGAATGGAATTTATCGAAGACAGTCTCAATATCTTCAAACGGGACGAAGATTATCGGCCAGACAATACCATTGCCTTTTGTGAAATCTCCCTCAAATACCTGATGCACGGCGAAAAAGTGGATGAGAAAGACTTTCTGCACCGGGTCGACCTGCTGAACATGATGGGACAAAGCGTGATGGTTTCAAAGTTTTACAGGTATTTTCAATTGGTCAAATACTTTGCGCAATTCAGGTTAATCAAATTGCGCATTGTGGTTGGATTGCCTACCTTCGATAAAATTATGGATAGTTCCAATTATACCGATTTGCGCGGCGGTTTGCTGGAAGCTATGGGAAATCTGTTTCAGGAAAATGTGAAAGTGTACCTTTATCCCTATATTGATATGCATTCAGGCGAAGTAATATATCCTGAAGATTCACACTTTTCGGAACCAAACAGAATGCTTTGGCAATACATGAATGTGACAAAGAAAATACTTATTCTGAATAGCATACCAAGTAAAAAACTTGAAATCAGCTCAGAACATATTTCCCGAATGATTGAAAACGGAGATGACAATCTGATAAATTTTGTGCCTGAAAAGGTTTTCAATCATATTAAGAAACACAGACTATTTGGCTATGGCCGGATTAAAAAATAGATCTAACCTGCGTAACAAGAAAAGCCACCAAATGAATTTCTCAATGGTGGCTTTTTAATAACTGTTAACTGATAACTGTCAACTGATTAAAGGCTTTCTCCAAAATCTGCTTTGAATTTAGCCACCAGTTTTTGAGGCCAGTCGCTGGTTGGTTCCAGTCCGCCCATAAAGAATCGAAGTACCGGTGGTTCGTACACGAATTTCAAACCGCCAATCAGTTCACGGTTGATATATAACCAGTTCAAACGATCTTCAACATATTTAATTTGCGAAAGCGTAAATACACGGCGTGGAACAGCCAGACGAAGTAGCTCCATATCGGCATAGGTTTCGTTACCTTCTTCATCGCGTTGGTTAGAGATGGAACCACGTTCCATACCACGAATACCGGAAATCAGGAACAAGGCAGCTGCCAATGCTCCGGCAGGATATTCAGTTTGCGGAATATGCGCACAAACCTGCATAGCATCCACGTGAGCACCCAATACGCCAGCCGGTTTAATCATTGGAATGCCTTTGGCGTCCAACGAATCAACCAGGTATTTGATAAAATTAGGGCTTTGGCAAATCATGGTTTCGTCCAGTGTTTCGTAAAGTCCAACGGCCATGGCTTCAATTTCGCGAATGGAAATACCGCCATACGTTGTAAATCCTTCGTAAAGAGGAACCAATGCTTCCAGTTCTTTGATTATTTCCGGACGGTCGGTACACATACCACCACCGCGGGAAGAACTTATTTTGCGTGCTGAGAAGTAACACAAATCGGCCAATGAAGTCATGGCATGGATAATCGTTTTCATATCCGAACCTTTGAATTCTTCTTCGCGTTTCAGAACCAGATACGCATTTTCGCCCAGCAAACTACAGTCCATAACGATGCGAATACCATATTTGTCGGCCAACGTACGAACGTCGCGTAAGTTTTGAACAGAGAAAGGCTGACCTCCAATCAGGTTGGTTGAAGCTTCCATGCGGATAAACGGAATATTGGAAGCGCCATGACGCTTGATAACTTCTTCCAGTTTTTCAATATTCATATTTCCTTTGAACGGATGATCCGAATTGATTACATACGCTTCATCGTAAAGCAATTCCACAATTTGTCCACCTTTGTCGGTAATGTGAGCCATAGCGGTGGTGAAATGGTAGTTCATAGGAACCAGACT
>CAIYTJ010000055.1 GCA_903929065.1 uncultured Bacteroidales bacterium
CAATGTTATTTATTCAGTAGCAAATTCAAATGAAGATCCAATTAACCCTGGTAGCGTTTCAACACGTTTCTTAGAAAAAGGTGATTTTATCAGATTATCTAATGCAAGCCTTGGTTATTCATTCGAAATTAAAAAGACAAGTTTCATTAAGACTTTAACAGCAACATTGTCTGGACAAAATCTATTATTAATTACTAAGTATAGCGGTTTGGATCCTGAAGTTAACATCGATCACAATATCAGTGGTGTTCCTTCACGTGGATTTGATTATGCAGGTTATCCAAAACCAAGAACCATTTCACTTGGTATCAATGTTGGATTTTAATTTTAAAAAACTTAAATGAATTTTGTTATGAAAACAATAAAAACTAATCACTTATTCATTCCTCTTCTTGCTTTGTTAACGAGCATTGGAATGTCGTCTTGTTCAAAGCTTAATGAAACCGTTTATGGTACAATAAGCATTGCACCTACTGCTACCGGTGCTACCGCTCCTGGTAGTTTGGGTGGTGTTTATAATCAGTTAAATGGTTTGGCTACCGATCAGGGAGACTGGTTTGGTATGAATGAACATAGTACTGATGAATTGTTAGGCCCAACACGTGGTACTGACTGGGATGATTTTGGTACATGGCGCAGATTGCATTTACATACTTGGGATGGTACACATAATCAGGTAGTAGCTACTTGGAATATTTTGAATGGTGCTACTTTTCAGGCTACTTTGTTAGCTGAAACAGCTTCTGGTCAAACAAAAGCTGAAGCACAATTCTTGAGAGCATTTTTTGCAACTGCAGAACTGGATTTGTTTGGCCAGCTACCTTACAGAGCTGCTGCTGATGGTCCGGATGTTATTCCTGCAGTAAAATCTCGTGTAGATGCGGTTACTTTTGTTTTAGCTGATTTGGATGCCGCTATTGCTGCATTACCTGCATATACAAAAGCAACAAGAAATAAAGCAACTAAAGAAGCTGCTGAATTCTTGGAAGCTAGAATTTATTTAAATAAAGCAGTTTGGGCAGGTGATCCAACAAAACCAGCCGGACCGTTTACTTTTGCAGCTGCAGATATGAATAAAGTGATCTCTTTATGTGACGCTATTAAAACAAATGCCGCATTAAGTTTATCTGCAAATTATTTCGATAATTTTAAATGGGATAATGGAACAGCTTCAAGTGAAATTATATTCTCTCGTGAGGCTGCTGATGGTATCAATGTTGTTTGGTTAACTTGTATGGGTAATCACTATAACCAAGCGCCAAGCGGTTGGAATGGTTTTACAACCTTATCTGATTTCTATAATAGTTTTGAAGCCAGCGATACTCGCAGAGGTGGTTCTTTAGCAGGTTATACAGCTACAGTTGGTACTACTGCAGGTTTCCAAATTGGTCAAATTAGAGGACCACAAAGCGGTACCATGGGTAATCCGGTTGTTAATTTAACTGATAGAAGTGGTAATCCATTGATATTTACGCCTGATGTAAGTTTGTTCTTCTCAACTGAGTCAAAAGGTATCCGTACAAATAAATATCCTTTAGATCCATCAACAATTGGTGGTGGCGGATGGAGCAGTGCAAATGATTTTGTATTCTTCCGTTATGCTGATGCTCGTTTAATGAAAGCTGAAGCAATCTTAAGAGGCGGTTCACCAACAGGTGGCGAAACTGCTTTATCAATTGTAAATAGTATTCGTACATTAAGAGGTGCTTCTGCATTAACTTCTGTTGATTTGCCAACGTTACTGGCTGAACGTGGAAGAGAATTATATTTGGAAGCAGTAAGAAGAATGGATATGGTTCGTTTTGGAGTATTTAATGCACCTGTTGGTCAAAGATCAACTGCATCTGATGCATCAAGATGTGTATATCCGATTCCTACAGTTGCTCTTTCTTCAAATCCAAATTTGAAACAGAACTGGGGTTACTAATTTATTTTTTCTATAATTAATTTAAAAGAGGTTGTATAATTTTTATACAACCTCTTTTTTGTAATTTTATTTATGCGCAATTTTATTTTTCTCTCTCTGGTTTTTTGTTTTTCATTTTTATTATCATCTTGTCATACCACGAATAACAATGATGAATTATTTGAATTGAAAAAAAATACAGGTATCGATTTCGTCAATACTGTTCATGATGCCAAAACCATGA
>CAIYTJ010000056.1 GCA_903929065.1 uncultured Bacteroidales bacterium
CCCTGATTGAGCCACATTAACTGTATATTTCAGCCACTCGCCCGAAGCAATGGTTCCAACAACTGCACCCTCTACCTGATCAAGCGAAGCATCCACATATTCATCCATCCGGAAGTTGCCGGCATTACTTCTCCAACGAGTATTTAAATTTCCATCATTCCCATTTGAAGCCGTTTGACCTGATGTAGTGGCTGTTTTATTTAATGCCAGATTTTGATTTGAATCAAAAACATTAACTGTAACTGTAGCAGATGCAGTAAAAGATGTTGAGTTATAAACAGTACCACAAGTTACAGTATAGGTGCCAGTTTGAGTTGCACAAAACAATCCGGTTGTTCCATTTATACTCGCTCCTGCCGGTGAACCTTGTATTGACCAGGTTGGCGTAAATGAAACATTCATAGGAATGCCATTGGCAGCAAATATTGATGATAGAAACTGATATGATTGGCTGACTGCGAGTGTTTTCGATGATGGAGAAATTGCTAAACTGGTTGCTGAGCCTTGTGGTGTTGCAAAATCACTTCCAAATACGCTCATTTCTATGATGTGATAACCATAGCTCATTGATTGAGAAGCGCCTAACATTCTAACATATCTGCCTGCGGTAGCTGTAAAAATATATGTCCCAGTTCCACTAACAACATCACTTCCTGCATTTCCGGTATAAACATCAGCCCAATTTGAATTTCCTGAAGCATCTGGTTCGGCAGTTGCCACCTGAAGTTTCCACGCTCCACTCGGCCAACGGCTATTACTCCAAACAATCACAACTTTGTTAATTAAATAGTAGTCTTGTAAATCTACATAAAGCCAGGAACCTATACCCGGACCATCAACAGCTGCCATCCAAGATGTTGAAAGGCTTCCATCCACAGCTTTTGATGGAGCGTAAATTCCACCATCGCCACTCCATGTATCTCTGGCTGTTGCTGGTTTGGTCAAAGCAAGATTTGCATTTGTGTCGAATGCATATGCCGGAATAAAACTCACACTTACAACTATCATAATGATGGCAGTCAAATACTTGTTAAATGTTTGTCGTTTCATAAAAATGATTTTAAAAGTTATTTTTTTACGAAATACTACTGTTTTATAATAGATATTTATTTGATTTCCAATTTATTTACTGAAACTGTTCCAATTCTGTTTGTTGCTTTTACCAGATATAAACCTTTTGCAAAAGTTGAAACATCAACAATGTTTTTATTGTATACACTATGTACCAACTGACCCTGTAAAGTATAAAATGCTATTTCTGCAACATCACCCGAAATGAAAATTCTATCACTGGCAGGATTTGGATAAATAGAAGAATTATTTATCTGAATATCACGATTCGCACTTAGTATGGTTGAAGTTCCTGTGGAGTTTCCAACAAAATCAACGGCTGTAACAGTTACCGTATTCGCTCGATTTACCATATTGTAGGTGAATGATGTTTCACCAAGGTCGAATATTTTAGCAACCGGTTGACCTGCTTCTGCTACAGTATACCATTTTACTCCGCTTAAATCGTCAGTACAAGCATTCCAGATTAGATTATTTCCGGTCAAATGTGAAGCGGGCGTTGAAGGTCCCTGATTATCAACCTGTCCATTGTCACCGATGGTGTAATTAAAGATTCCTGTGAAGAAATTTCCACCATAAGGAGGTGACCAAAAAACCGAAAACTGAATGGTAAATGAAGTTCCGGTTGCAATTGGAGTTGTTCCAATTGTTCCATTAAACGTAAATTGTGCTGAAGTTGAATCTGGAGTTGATAAGGTCAATGGATAAGTTGTTCCGTTAATTTTAATGGTTGGAGTAATAAATTTCTTGTTTAAAGCCGTACCGGTTAAGCCCGTATTAGTGGTATTACATCCAATAGTAAGCGAATTGCCATTAACTGATATCATTGAAGCAAGTTCGCCACCAGTTCCTTTTGCAATGGTGTTATATTTCATCAATTCACCATTTAAAATGTTGGTTCTTGCATTCATGGTTTTTACCTTTTGCTGAATGGCAGCAGAGGAATTTCCGGAAAAATCTTTAGCCACAACATTTAAAGTATAAACTTTACCAGCATCAATGTTGGTAAGATAATAACTTCCTGTATGAAAAGCATTTACGGTTGCTTTTGCTCCTGAAATGGTATAATAAACCGCCCCGCTGTTATCACTTCCATCGATGTTCAATTTTGCATAACCCGAATTCACATCGACTAACGAAACTGCAGTCAAAACCGGAGCAATGGTTTCTGATTGTGATGGCTGAATGGCACCACCCATAAGATGCTTAATTGGATTTCCATTCAAATCACCGGCTGTTATTGTTGTGTTAGACAAAACATAATCAGAATAATCGGGAAGTCCGGGTGCAATCCAGTAACCGCAATTAAGCGATAGTATTTTATTGGCAATATTAGCATCGGTTGAAATGCCGTAAACATAACTACTATCAGGACTTAAAGTTGGTTTTATCTCGAATTCAGTTCCGCCGGCTGGTGTAATTTTGATAAATGCATCACGGAATTTTTTGGATGGATCAACCGGTTCATAATAATATTCAAACTGAGTTGCGGTACTTTTAAAGCGGAATTTAATGTCCTTGGCAATTCCATAAGTTACCTGAACCAATCCGGCAGTAGTAAAAGAAACAATAGTTGAAGTTCCCATATTTCCCGAAAAATCAATCGGTGTAACAGTTAGATTATAATTTGTTGAAGGCGTTAATCCAGCAAGAGTTATGGAAGGAAAAAATGAAATTTCAGATATGCCGTTTCCGGTAATGTAATAAAACAAATCTCCTGAATCATCTGTACCTGTAATATTTATTGTTGCAGCTGTTTCTGTTACACCAGAAGAAGTACATGATGACATTGAAGGTGCAGTAACATCCCCTGTTACAGGACTATTTACTTTAGTTATATCATAAGGGATAAAATCTGTTTCAATCATACCATTTGGATCCTGAAAGAAAGATATCTTCAAAGGTGCAGCCGGAATTGTATTGGTTGTAGTACCATAAGTTTGCGTAGTAGTTGAACCGGTTACACGGTTTAATAAATTGTTTTCAGTTTTTCCATACGTTGAAGAATAATAACGAAGTTGCGATGACCAGGTAG
Source organism: uncultured Bacteroidales bacterium (assembly GCA_903929065.1). Taxonomy (GTDB): domain Bacteria; phylum Bacteroidota; class Bacteroidia; order Bacteroidales; family Paludibacteraceae; genus Paludibacter. Next base: position 3,107 of record CAIYTJ010000056.1, read on the forward strand.
CTCCACCAATTGCACCTGCACCATGAAGGTTTGTCCAAGCCCATGATTTTCCACTAATCGTTACTAATTTGTAATCAAATGTAATACCTGTAACAGCTGTACCTGCAGCTGCACCATTGTGTTGAGGATACATTGGTAATCCTGACCCTTTCATTGAGCTAATTGTCAAGGCAGCAGATGCTGTAAATAAGCTAGTAATCAGTAATGCTAATAACATCACATTCATTCTTTTTAGAGTTGACGTTTTCATAATTTTTGAAATTAAAATTTAA
>CAIYTJ010000057.1 GCA_903929065.1 uncultured Bacteroidales bacterium
GATCAGTAATTAAAAACAAATGCAATTTGTCATTAAATGAAAAATATGCAGTATTAATATGGGCTTTTTTATCAGAGTCAACGGTTGCTAAAGAAAGCAATCTATTTGTTTCAAGAATATTATAAATACTCTGATTCAACTTCTCGTCTGAATGTTCCGGATGATTAAATTTAAATTTCAACATATCTTTTTGTTTAAGTATTTAGTTTCCCGAAATCCTCCCTCATTCGAACAAGGATTCCGGTTTGATTTTATATTTACTTCTCTCATTAACCCCCTGTCTTGCAGGATATGCATTTTAATTATAAAAAGTCTGCGAACTGTCACTGGGATTTGTAATCAGGAGTGGTCGAAAGATTAAAAATTCTGATAATACTATACAGTTGGGATCACAATTCCCAACAACCAGCACTACCTTTTGCCCTTTTAATAAACATATCCGTTTGGCAGGCTTGATGTTACTTTCTGAAATATCAACTCAAATTCTATTAGCATGAGCCAACAGAACCGCGCTAGCAGAGTAAATCCCAATACGTACAATTAATCAATCACCCGGTTTATGTTTGTGAGGGTCTAAATCCGGATATTTGGGGCTATAATCCGGTGTAACATGCCTTCTTCTGTCAGGCGTACCATCATCTTTTCTGGGCTTAGGTCCCGGTTTAATTTCTTGAATTGTTTCCATAATCTATTTACTATATTCCTAATTTCTTTTTAACCTCCTCAATCTGAGAATTAATATTAATATAGCTAGATGCATGTAAAAAGGTTTTACATGAGCTACATCTCATATACCACATTTTAAAATTTGAATGAGATGGTGCATCTTCTACTAATTCAAAAGATGTGTGTCCACATTTAGGACATTTGGTATGGCTATAATTGAATGGCATAGTTTTAATTTTTATTGGGTTTATTTCTTAACTCGTATGACATGCTCTACTACAATAATAACACCCATTGGATTGCGAATAAGATTTCTTGGCTTCTTTTACAGCGTCGGCACAATTACTGAAAATGCCTAAATACAATCGATTATCAAGGGATGGAAGGTAGTTACAATTAGATGTATGTACTTCGTGGTCGCCGTTGGGCTGTGCATTCTTGTTTACATAATAATGATCCATAATATTTTATTTAATGTTTGTTTTAAATAACTATAGCATAATCCCCACTTAGCGGAGATTATGCTTTTATTATTTTGCTATTTGGTTTCCGTAGTTGTTATTTTGCTTTCGTCGGTCTTCTTTTTATTCTCCGCCCGGGTGCTTGAAGCTTTTACGGTAGTCATCGACACGGTGATTAATTCGTTAATAGAAGCAATTAGCGCAGTAACGTCTGCCGAAGGAGCTGATATTTCCTGCAACGTGATAATCTGGAATAACGAACGAAGTGAATTCGCTAATTTAGGTCGGGTTTCGGCCACAGTAGGTTCGTTATTAGCTGAAGCTGCATCCACCGCTTTTTGGGCTGCTATTTCAAAATTGTTCTGTGCAGTTTCCAACTCGTCCAGCAATTCATCCAGACCGGTTAATGCCAGTTCAGCAGCATGTTTACTGCGGATTTCGGAAATGATGCTCCGAAAAACCGACGATTTGACCTTCATTCCCAAAGCCTGTGCACTCCATCCTTGCTTGATTATAACATCTAACAATGTATTGCCGGCCGCTTTAAAACCTTCCTTTGTGCGTGATGCTGCCGATTCGCATCCCGACCGGAAAGATAGAAAAGAAGCGTTGCGCACGTGATCCATTTCGTTCTGAATCTTAATAAAAGGATTTTTCGATTCACGTTCAAGTGCACTTCGGAATTCAAGCAAACTTTGGTTCGCAATAGTCAGAAACGGTACAACTGCCGGAATTTTTGATTTCTTTACATCCACAATAGAGATAGAACGACTTCCAAAAGTGGATAATTCGTCTGAAGCGAGTAAAAAATAATTAATGCTGTTCATCATAAGAAATGATTTTTAAAAAGTTTGACATTTGATATAAAAAACTCTATTTTAATTGATAAAATGCACTATAATACTATATTAGATTGACTGTAACCTATAAAAATTCAAAGAAATAACCCTTCCGGTTCATCACGACAATCATTTTTTCGCATTTTTCCTTTCACAGACCACCGGGAGTTAAGAAAAATCATTTTTTTTTCATCCCAGTATAGTAGAGGTTAAGAAAATCACTTTTTTTACTTCTCAGTCCGCTGGAAGTTAAGAAAATTCATTTTTTTTACGACCCAGTCTGGCAGGAGTTAAGAAAATATGCTTTTTGCGCTTCCGGGTTCAGTAGAAGTTAATAAAATTCGCAAAATAGCTTCACCTATTGTTTTGTATTTGAAAAATTCTGTTGAGCATAACATAAAATCAAGCAGTACAGCCAGTATTATCAAAACACAAAACTGATTTATTCCAGTGGAGCAATCAAGTACACAATGTTCACTAGTTTATTGATTGTTATTTCTTAATTATTGGCTGGCTGTACTGCTAACTTTTGTTAATTAAATTTATTCTGAGAGGTATAATTATTCTGGTACCCAAATTAATTGTTTCTGTCCGTCAATAATTATTTCTATGTATTTTCCTCCACCAATTTTTTTCATTTCATCTTTAGATAATTTTGCCATACTTGTGTGTCACCTCCATTCAAAAATAAATTTACAATTCTCAA